>JAISTU010000166.1 GCA_031272415.1 Bacteroidales bacterium
AAAAAAAGGTTTTTAATTTTTAATTGAAGAATTTGTGTATTTTTGTAATTTTATAACATACAGAAAGATAGCATGAAAAATACATCAAAATATCAACTCAAATGTGTGCAATGCGGGCATATAACACCCGATTTTAAAACATGGTTTGCACAAAAACAATGTTGTCCTATCTGCGGAAATAAACAATCTGAATTGATTTATTTTGCTGATTATGAACAACTTAATGAATTGTTTAAGACGCAACCCACTTCATTTTGGCATTATTTTGATTTTTTGCCGTTGATGGATAGAAAAAATATCATCTCTTGTGCTGAAGGGGCTATTCCGTTGGAGAGGTGGTCTTTTTTGGAAGATTATGCCAAAAATACACAAAATATTGATTGTCAAATATATGTGTATAGGAATGACTTAAATGGAGGCACCAATTCGTTCAAAGATATAGCCGCTTCAATGGCAGCAAGTATTTTCAAGGAAAATGAAATTTCTCAATATTGCATCGCCTCGACCGGCAATACGGCGACCGCTTACGGTAAATATTTATCTTTGGCGGGCATCAATGCGGCTATTTTTATGCCTGATAATGCGATAGAGGTTTCGCAGGCGGAAATTTCGTCTTATGGACAGCAAGTTTATCGCGCAAAAGGGGATTATACTTGTGCCAAAAAAATGGCTGCCGATTATGCTACAAAATTCAATGTTTTAATCTCTTCGGGGAATATAGACCCTATACGCGTGGAGTCTAAGCGGACAATGGTTTTTGAATGGTTAAGGATGCTGGGGAAAATGCCTGACGTTTATGTGCAAGCCATTAGTGGCGGCACAGGTCCTTTGGCTTTGGATAAGGCGGTGAGAGAATTGGACGGCAAAATTTCGCAGTCGGTCAAATTGCCAAAAATGTTGATGATACAAACCGATAAGTGTGACCCTATGGTGCAAGCGTGGGAAAAGGCAAAAAGCAACAATTTCCCCGATGGTTACCAAAATGATTATCCTATTATTGACAATCCGCCGACTGAAATATCTATTTTAGCCACCGGTAATCCGGCTACATATCCTATTGTTTCTCAATTGATTAGACGCAGTGGTGGCGATTTTATCAGAGTAAAGGAAAGCAAAATTGCAGATATAGCCCGAATTATTGCTTACGAGCGTAAAACACATGTAGGACCTGCCTCTGCGGTATGCTTTTTAGGTCTGTTGGAGGCAATAAAAAATAGGCAAATTGAGAGCGGACAAACGGTGCTACTCAATATGGGAGAAGGAATTAAGCGGGCACCTGCTTTCCTAAATCGTTTGGGGCATCATATCCAACTTGTTGCAACAGTAGAAGATTGCACTTTGGCAAATATGAAAGAAAATAGTAAAAATCTTTGGGACAATCTGCTTTCAATTACTTTTTAATTTTTAATTGATAAAAATGTGTATCTTTGCATTTTATTATCTGATAAAAGAGAAGTAGATAAATTATATGGATAAAATTTATGCAGTTATAAAAGGTGTGGGTGCTTATGTTCCTGATTATGTGTTAACTAATGAGGAATTAAGCCAAATGGTTGACACGTCTGACGAGTGGATTATGACGCGAATTGGCATCAAAGAAAGGCGTATTTTAAAGGAAGATGGCAAAGCGACATCCGATTTGGCGGTCAAAGCCATTGAAAATTTGTTGCAAAAAACCAATACTGACCCGCAAGAGATTGATTTTGTGCTTTGTGCAACGGTAACGCCGGATATGCAATTTCCTGCAACTGCCAATTTGATTACCCATAAATTGGGCATGAAGGCGTTTGGATTTGACATGAATGCAGGCTGTTCGGGTTTTTTGTTTGCGTTAGCGAATGCATCAAAATGGGTCGAAAGTGGGGCTGTTAAAAAAATGATAGTCGTTGGGGCTGAAAAAATGTCTTCTATCGTAGATTATACAGATAGAGCCGTTTGTCCTATTTTTGGCGACGGTGCAGGTGCTGTTTTGCTTGAGCCGGATACCAAAGGCGACGTCGGAATTATGGATTTTCAACTCTATTCCAATGGAGATGGATGGAAAAATTTACACCAAAAAGCAGGCGGCTCGTTAAAACCACCTTCGCATGAAACCGTTGACGCACGGGAACACTATATTTATCAAGAAGGGCAAGCGGTTTATAAACATGCTGTTATTTGCATGGCGGATGTTACAAAAGAAATATGCGAGCGTAATGGACTGGATAACAACTCATTAGACTGGCTAATTCCGCATCAAGCAAACAAACGTATTATCGATTTTGTGGCTCAAACTTTAAAATTGCCTGCCGAAAAAATTATGATAAATATTGACCATTTTGGCAATACAACAGCCGCCACTTTGCCGCTGTGCATGTGGGAATGGGAGAAAAAAATGAAAAAAGGAGACAACGTTATTCTATCTGTCTTTGGAGCAGGTTTTACGTGGGGCGGTATGTACCTCAAATGGGCATATGATACAAAATAGTATTTTTGATATTCAAACCGAATCCGATTTTGAACAAAAAGCATTGGAAGTATTTCGCTTTCAATACAATAACTGTGATTTGTATCAATTGTATTGCACTCAATTGGGCAAAAATGAAAACAATGTACAACAAATTGGAGATATTCCTTTTTTACCTATTGACTTTTTTAAAACACATAAAATCATTGCAAAAAACAAAAAAGAAGAACTTTTTTTCACAAGTAGCGGCACAACAGGAAAACAAACTTCAACACATTATGTCGCTGATACCGAACTATATAAAAAAAGTTTATTGAAATCATTTGAACTTTTTGTCGGCAAACCTGAAAATTTTGCTATTTTGGCTCTATTGCCCGCTTATTTGGAAAAAAAACACTCATCTTTGGTGTATATGATGAATTGTTTGATAGAAAAAAGTCCTTGCAAAGAAAGTGGATTTTATTTGCACAACACAGAACAATTGTTGGATAATTTGCAAAAATTAACTCAAAGTTCACAGCCTACTATTTTATTTGGTGCGGCTTTTGGGATATTGGATTTAATTGAAAATCAATCAATTATAAAAATGCCTAATTTGCTTATCTTTGAAACAGGTGGCATGAAAGGCAAACATAAAGAAATCAACCGACAGTTACTGCACGTCAAAATCACCTCCTTGTTTGGCGTGCAGAAAGTCGGGTCTGAATACGGTATGACCGAACTGTTATCGCAAGCATATTCAACAGGAGACGGCATTTTTTATACACCTCCGTGGATGAAAATTTTTATTCGCAACCCCAAAGACCCTTTTGAAATTTTACCCGCTGAAACCGCTCCCCGTGGCGGCATCAATGTGATAGACCTTGCCAATATTTATTCTTGTTCTTTCATTGCCACACAAGATTTAGGACATCTATATCCCGACAATGGCTTTGAAGTCTTAGGAAGATTTGATTATGCAGACATCAGAGGATGCAATATGTTGGTGGAAAGTTGAGCGTTTTTTGCTTTTTTACACAAAAACGTTCTATTTTTTGCACAAAAAACATATAAAAGATTGATAATCAAATATCTATACTCTAAAAAAATTATTCCCAATTTTCAACAAAAAAAATCTCCTGCTAAATGAATAACAGGAGAAAATAACAAAAAATGATTATAGAAAAGTAAAATGTATTACTACACTTTCTGTGCTAATTTTTTATAGCCGTTATAACGCCATTGAGCGTTCTTTTGAGTTTCTTCAAAAAGAACTTCGGCTTGCTGTGGGAACGTTTTGAGCAATGAATTATAGCGTACTTCACTCATGATAAAAGAGCGGAATTTTGTCCAATCAGGCTCTGCCGAGTCAAGTATAAATCCGTTGTCTCCTTGTTCTTCCAAAGCAGGATTATAACGCCACAAATGCCAATAACCGCATTCGACTGCCAATTTTTCTTCATTTTGTGTTTTGCCCATACCTGCACCGATACCATGATTGATACAAGGTGCATAACAAATAATGATAGAAGGACCGTTAAATGCTTCTGCTTCTTTGATGGCTTTAAAATATTGTTGTTGATTTGCGCCCATTGCCACTTGTGCAACATAGACATAACCATAAGATTTGGCTATCATACCGAGGTCTTTTTTGCGGATTTTTTTACCCGAAGTTGCAAATTTAGCCACTGCCGCTGCCGGTGTTGCTTTGGACGATTGACCGCCCGTATTGGAATAAACTTCCGTATCCAACACCAGAACATTTACATTTTCACCGGAAGCCAAAACATGGTCTAAACCGCCAAATCCAATGTCGTAAGCCCATCCGTCGCCGCCGATAATCCAATGAGATTTTTTGACCAAATATTGTTTGAGGTCTAAAATTTCTTTGCATAAAGTGCAAGCCGGACAAGTACAAGTTGTTGCTCCTGCGGCTTTTGCGGCTTTCGCTTTGGCTAAATTTTCCGCATCACCTGTTTGTTCAAAATGAGCAATTACCTCGTCAATGGTGGCAATTCCCCACTCCAATGCAGACACGTAATCAGCGGCGGCTTTTTGACCGACTTTGCCTCCGTCTTGCATATTATCCAACCATGCTTGTGCAGCCTCTTTTACTTTGGGTTGTGTCCATGCGATTGCCAATAATGCTTTTGTTTTTTCCACTAAACGGTCACGCATTTGGCGGTTAGCGATTGCCATACCAAAGCCATATTCTGCATTGTCTTCAAAGAGTGAATTTGCCCACGCAGGACCAAAACCTGAACGTTTATTAGGACAATAAGGCGTCGCAGGAGCAGACCCTCCGTAAATGGAAGAACAACCGGTAGCATTGGCGACCAACATTTGCTCGCCAAACAATTGCGTAATACACTTAATATAAGGCGTTTCACCGCAACCTGCACAAGCACCCGAAAATTCAAATAAAGGCTGGGCAAATTGGCTATTCTTTACAGAGGCAAATTTATCAATTAAATCGTCTTTGTAAGTTACCTTATTTTGAGAATAATCCCAATTTTGTGATTGATTGCGTTGAGTATCTAACGGTTTCATTATCAATGCTTTAGTTTTAGATGGACAAACATCGGCACAATTACCGCAACCTGTACAATCCAAAGGAGAAACTTGCATACGGAAGTGCATACCCGCCATTTCCTTAGGCACTTTCATATCCAATGTATCCATGCCTTGTGGAGCGGCTGCTTTTTCATCATTGTTCATTACCACAGGGCGAATCGCAGCATGCGGACAAACCATTGCACATTGATTGCATTGAATACAATTTTCAGGCAACCATTGAGGCACATTGACTGCAATTCCGCGCTTTTCATATTCTGTTGTCCCTGCGGGGAAAGTGCCGTCTTCATAACCATTAAATGCACTTACAGGCAAATCATTACCTCTTTGTGCCAACATAGGTTTGACTACATTTTTAATAAATGCAGGAATATCGCTATTGTCGGCTGTTGTATCTACTTGTAAATCAGCCCATTGTGTAGGTATTTCAACTTTTTGAATATCACCGCCTCTATCAACGGCAGCATAGTTCATATTTACAATTTGTTCGCCCTTGCGTCCGTAGGATTTAACAATGAATTTTTTCATTTGCTCAACTGCCAAATCGTAAGGAATTACACCCGAAATTTTGAAAAATGCAGACTGTAAAATAGTATTTGTACGACTGCCCAGTCCAATTTCTTCGGCAATACTTGTCGCATCTATGATATACATAGAAATCTGATTTTGAGCCAAAAACTTCTTAATATGAGCGGGCAAATTTTGTTGTGTTTCTGCCACACTCCACGAAGTATTGTAAAGGAAAGTACCACCTCTTTTCAGCCCTTTTAAGCAATCATATTGATAAATGTAAGCAGGCACATGAACGGCAACAAAATCCGGCGTCCCTACTAAATAGGGGGCTTTTATCGGCTCATCTCCAAAACGAAGATGTGAGCAAGTATAACCGCCCGATTTTTTACTGTCATAATCAAAATAGGCTTGCGAATATTTATCCGTATTATCACCTATAATCTTGATACTGTTTTTGTTAGCCCCAACAGTACCATCTGCACCCAGTCCATAAAATTTAGCCTCAAATGTACTCTTTGGCAAAATCGAAAATTCAGGCAACAATGGCAATGACAGATTGGTTACATCATCATTGATACTGATAGTGAATTGATTTTTAGGCTCTTTTTCAAATAAATTGTTAAATACGGACAAAATGTGCGCCGGAGTTGTATCTTTGGATGACAAACCGTAACGTCCGCCGATAATCAACGGCTTTTTATCCGCAGGAATATCTTTGCAATTGGCAAACGCTTCCACTACGTCCAAATAGAGTGGGTCTCCGTTAGCCCCTGTTTCTTTCGTACGGTCGAGTACACAAATGCGTTCAACCGTTTCAGGCAACGCTTCTCCAAGATATTTTACTGAAAATGGACGATACAAATGCACCGTTACCAAACCTGTTTTCTTACCTTCCGCATTGAGTTTATCTACCACAGTCTTAATCGTTTCCGTAACTGACCCCATAGCAATAATCACATGTGTTGGCTTTTCGCAACCATAATAAGTAAAAGGAGCATATTTTCTGCCTGTAATTTTGCTGATTTCTTTCATATAATCCGCAACCATGTCCGGAATTACAGTATAAAATTTATTTTGTGCTTCTCTGGTTTGGAAATAAATGTCAGGGTTTTGTGCTGTGCCGCGTGTAACAGGATGTTCAGGATTTAATGCTTTGTCTCTAAATGCTTTAAGGGCATTCCAATCAATCAATTTTGCAACCTCATCTTGATTGGCAGGCACTACTTTTTGAATTTCATGTGAGGTACGAAATCCATCAAAAAAATGCAAAAACGGAATACGCCCTTTTATAGCCGTCAAATGTGCAACAGGTGCTAAATCCATAATTTCCTGCACACTACCGGTTGCCAACATTGCAAAACCTGTCTGTCGCGTACTCATCACATCCGAATGGTCTCCAAAAATTGACAATGCCTGAGCCGCCAATGCCCTCGCTGATACATGAAAAACTCCCGGTAATAACTCACCCGCAATTTTGTACATATTGGGTATCATCAACAACAAACCTTGTGAGGCTGTAAATGTTGATGTCAAAGCACCCGCCTGCAATGAGCCATGTACAGCACCCGCCGCACCCGCTTCTGATTGCATTTCAACTACTTTAACCGTT
This sequence comes from Bacteroidales bacterium, assembly GCA_031272415.1. Taxonomy (GTDB): domain Bacteria; phylum Bacteroidota; class Bacteroidia; order Bacteroidales; family WCHB1-69; genus JAISTU01. The sequence continues at coordinate 7,122 of JAISTU010000166.1, forward strand.
TCGTTAAAAATATTTTTCCTTCCTGCTGCACTCCATTCATCTATATATTCCGCCATCGTTGAAGAAGGCGTAATAGGGTAAATAGCAGCCACTTCACTAAACATGTACGCAACATGCGCCGCAGCACAGTTACCATCACACGTCATAAATTCTTTATCGCTCATAAATGTTTGATATTTAATGTTTTAAATTTTTATTCTATTACTTTGATAACAAACTGCAAAGATACACTTTTTTGTCAATTAAAAATAAAAAATTAAAAATAAATAAAATAAAAATAATGCTAACTTTTTTTTGAATATAACAAATTGATTATCAATAGATTAAAAATTACTGTAAAAAAAAAGTTAAAAAAAAATCAAATTGCAGGCAACGAAATGGGAGGTATTTATATCATATAGTCAGAAAATCAATTTTAAGTTGAATAAAAAAATATTTTAAGAATTATAAGAATTATATAAAACAGATAAAGTGATGAAAACGTTGAGATTAACAACAATGATGATGCTCATAGGAGCAATGGGAATTTGGGGTGCTAAATCGCAAACATGCCCCAATATTGATTTTACTTATGGTAATTTTACCAATTGGCAATGTTATGCAGGTAATTGTGCAGGTGGCACAAACATAGAGGCAACTACAGCGCCGATTCCGGCACAGCATTCAATTATCAATGCGGCTGCTGAATTGGCAGCAGGTACATTACCTGATGAACAATGCCCCGGCATTTTAAAAGTAATGCAAGGTAAAAATTATTCTTGCAAGTTGGGTAATTCTGCCGTTGGGGCACAAACAGAAGGCATTGAGTATACATTAACAGTGGACAGCAATAGTTCTTTGTTGATGTTGTCGTTTGCTTGGGTGCTGCAAAAAGCAGGACATGATGAGTCTGCACAGCCCAAATTTACGATGGATGTCAAAGATGCGGCAACCGGTCAAAATATAGCCACTTTGCCTTGTAATCACGTAATCTTTACCGCAGAATATTTACCTGTCGGCTTAGGATTAGAGTGCGATAATGGCGATTTCCAAGGGTTAAATTGGGTTACGGTTGCTTTTAGTTTGGAGGCTTTGGTAGGGCAGACTATTAAAATTCGATTCACAACCTTAGACTGCACACAATCAGGGCATTATGGCTATGCCTATGTTATTTGTGAATGCCGTCCGATGCGTATTGAGTTGATGTATTGTGAGGGTCAAACGGCAGCCAGAATGCAGGCACCTGATGGATTTGGATCCTACACTTGGTCTCGCTCTTCCGACCCCAGTTGGCATCTATATACCCGCCAAATCACAGTACCAAATCCTTGGGATGGCGAAACATTTAGTTGCGTAATGACATCTATCATGTCTGCCTCTTGCGGTGCTACCATTCAAACAGAAATCAAAAAGACTTCTATTGATGCTTCTTTCTTCTGGGCTAAACCGGGAGAAACAGATGACCCTATGTTGATAAATAAATATGACACTTGCTCACGAACAGCGTCTTTTGTAGATTTGTCGCGGGTCTTTAACAGCGAAAAAGAAAGTGTTGAATGGAGAATACATGGTTTGCCATTAGAAATAGGCTCATCAAGCGACAGTATTTTTACCGTTCAATTCCCAGACCCTGATACGCCAACAACCTACTTGGTACGCTTGCAGGTTACGGCTGAAAATGGCTGTGCGGATACTTCTGATGCATTATCTACCAACTATATACGTATCTATCCATCTCCACAAGTAAAAATAGATGGTCCCGACCAACTTTGTGATGGAAATGTAGATACATTATGGGGAAAAGAAAAAAGGACAAAAATAGTCCGCTATCAATGGCATTTTGCTGCCGGTGTGCAAGCAACTATTATCAATGACAGTACTTTAAGAATTGAAGGTCCGGGTACATATATTTTGGAGGCGGAAAATGAGTTTGGCTGTATTATCTTTGATACCCTTGTGGTTTCTCCATTGAAACCGGTTATGACCAAAGAAATACATCATGTCAATTGTCATGGTGGCAGGGATGGCTGGTTCCGCAATAGTTCTATATCGGGTGGTGCCACTCCTTATCAATTTGCCAATTGGATTTTGCCCGGTTTTGCTTACGATGGTACAGACTCAATCTCTTTACCGGCATCCAGTGGATTGACTATCATGCGATTACCGGCAGGCAAATACTATTTTTATGGTATGGACGCCGGCGGTTGTGAAATCTACGATACAATAGAAATATTCCAACCTGATTCTTTGCAACCTCGCATTCAATTTGACTCCACCACTTGCGGAATGGATAATGGCAAAATGCGATTTTATGCTACCGGAGGCACAACACCCTATAAATTTGTAACTTATGCAGGGGACACCGTTTCCACAGGTACTCAACTCAATAACCTTTCCGATATAGGTTATCATACAATTATCATTGATGCAAATTATTATTCTGCACTTACGCCCGGTGCAGGTCAGGATCCTGATGTAAATAAAAAAGGTTGTATTGCCGAGTCTTATGATACAATACACAGAGTGCCGGTGCCTTACATTACCGTAGATTCGGTTTGTGAAGAACGCTGTGCAGACTCTAATGGATACATTGGCATCTCAGTACATGAACAACGCCCACCATTGGAATACACTTGGAGTCATTCGACAGATACTAACTATTATACACGTCTTACTCGTGTTGCACGTAATTTAGGAACAGGAACATATACTGTGCATGTGGTAGACAGCAATGGGTGTGTAATGGATACCACAATTTATGTACCTGAATTTAAACCACTTTCATTGACGGCAGCACTTACCCCTGAAACATGCGAAAGGCGAGACGGGCGAATTATAGTATTTGTCAGAAGTGATGCCCCCAATACATTATCATTTGGTTGGGATGGTTTGGAACCGCCGACAATGGTACCTTTTGACTCTATCAAAGCCAATCTCAAAGGCGATTCGTTATACACCTTGACAGTCAAAGATACATTTTGCACATTAGATACCTCATTTTTGGTAACTTATGTGCCCGGACCTGAAGCAGATTTTACCACAGCCACCTACACCGTGCCTACATCAACACCATTTGCGTTGACTGAAATATCGAAAGGCAGTATTGTACAAGGTGACTGGGATTTTGGCGATGGCAATACAGGTCAAACGGACGGTACAAGTCGCATTATTTATCACAATTATCCGGAAAAAGGAGAATATACCGTTTTCCTTTTGGTAACAGATAAAAACGGCTGTACAGATACCATCAGCAAACTTATCAAAACGTATGAAGAGATGAAAGTGTATATTCCAAACTCATTTACGCCCAACGGAGACGGCTTAAATGATACATGGAAACCCATTATGACCGAGTATATTGACGAAAATTATACACTGACCATCTTTGATAGATGGGGACAAGCCATTTTTGTAACGCATGACCCGCTACAAGCATGGGACGGCACCGTCGATGGTAAATTTGTACAATCCAACACAACTTATACTTACAAAGTTACTATCCGCGATTTCACTAATCAAGATTACGAATACACAGGATACGTAACCGTGATACGGTAGTTGAGAGTTGAGAGTTATTGGACTCCTTAAAATGGTAAAAAGTTTTAAGGAGTCTATTTTTTTAGATATTTCGACGGTCTTGACATTTTGAGAAAATTTTAACTACTTAATTATCAGTATTTTATATTTTTCAGAAACGGATTTTTGAAATGTAGTGTCCCCCCCGCTAAATCGTAATGTGTTGATACTCTTTTGTTTACAAATCGAAACCGTCAAAGTCGGGATTTACGATTTTGGATTTACGATTGTAGATTATTTTTCATTTTTTGCATTTTAGGAGAAAAATGTTCTAAAATTGAAAATAGATAAAAGGTTGTAAATCGGCGGTGGCAAATTGGAAAATAATCAAAACAACTACAACACAAATGAGTAATAATAACCATAATGGCATCACCGCAAACGCATAACGATAACGGCGTTTGAGTTTGTCGGGTAACCAGTGAATGACAAGTCCTAACAACAACAGTATGAATACTTTACTGTTGGCGGCAATAATGTTTCCTAAAAGTTCCCAATTCCAATGACTGCCAATTTGTTGCACCATATTTTTTGCAGTTTCCCATGCTGTTTCGTTTGCCGAAGAAGGGTCAAGATTGGAGCCGGAGCGAAAAAATAAACGTGTAAATGAAATAAATACAAAAGTGAGCAAAATAGACCACGCCCGATTGACTTTTGGCAACGTTTTTCCGTGCGTAAAGAAGTGATACAGCATGCTCAACAGCGTGCCTGCAAAAATAAATCCTGTCCAAATTTCACCTATCAAAAAAGCCGGATTTTTGAAAATATTTTGCAACAAAACAAACAATGCAAACAAAAATGCCGTCAAAAGTGTCTTAAAATACGGATTAAGTTGTCGCCAAATTTTAAAACTGAGTATTCCCAAGCCATTGAGACCGCCCCAAATCATAAAATTCCAACTTGCTCCATGCCAAAGTCCTCCTAAAAGCATGGTATTCATCATGTTAATATTTGTATTGATAACTTTGTGTGTTTTTTTCCAAAATATAAGTAATACACTCAAAATCAATACAATAGAAATCAAAATAAGTGCAATCCAAATATTATTGGTCAAAAGAATAATGATGCCGATAATGATTGCCAAAATGAGGTAAGTGCCAACTGTTGCGTTTCGATTGCCGCCCAGGGGGATGTATAAATAATCGGTGAGCCATTTGGAGAGCGAAATATGCCATCTTTTCCAGAAATTACCCGGATTGGTGGCTTTGTAGGGCGAATTGAAGTTTTTTGGCAAGCGAAACCCCATCAACATAGCAACACCGATAGCGATGTCCGTATAACCCGAAAAATCTGCATAAACTTGCATAGAATAGGTAAACAAAGCCATCAAATTTTCAAAACCGGAATACATCATCGGATTATTAAACACTCTATCCACAAAATTGACCGCTAAATAGTCGCTTAAAATCATCTTTTTTGCCAATCCGTTGAGTATCCAAAAAATTGCAATTCCGAACATTTTTTTTGTCAAAAAGTATTTTTCATACAATTGAGGCACAAATTCATTGGCACGAACAATAGGACCGGCGACCAATTGCGGGAAAAAACTAACATAAAATCCGAAATTAAGTATATTTCGCACCGGCTCTATCCGCCGTTTGAACACATCCACTGAATAACTGATGGTTTGAAATGTATAAAATGAAATCCCAACAGGCAATATAATTTTATCTACCGAAAAATAAGAGGCTCCCGAAACCGTATTTGCTGCTTGTGCTAAATAATTGATAACGTGTAAGTTAGCGCCAAAACAATTGTTGATAACATCCACAAAAAAGTATGCATATTTAAAATAAGAAAGTACAAAAAGATTGATAAAAACGCTTAAAAAAAGGAACAATCGTCTCTTTGCTTGCGTTTTGGAGGCATAAATCAGTTGTCCAAGCACAAAATCAGAAATGGTGGAAAAGACCAAAATCATCAAAAAACTACCGCTTGTTTTGTAATAAAAAAACAAACTGACGGCTAATAAAAACGTATTTCTGAGTAATTTACGGTTGTATAAAAATGAAAATGCAGCCATTACGAACGCAAAAAATACCCAAAAATAAAATTGTGTAAATAAAAGCGGACGACTTTCGTTAAACGAAAATATCTCCTGTAAAAAAGGTAAAATATTGTTCAAAAAATCTGTGGTCATTGCAAGCGTTTTCGTTTTCGTTGAAGATAGTTAACATATTCATTTACAATGGCATTATAAAGTGCATCTCCCAAAAGCAAATAGCCGCTGGCAGTAAAATGTACTCTATCCGGTCTCGCTAAACCATCTGATTGCCAATTCTTTATGGAAGTTAAACCGCCCATAAAATCAAACAAATCCCAAACCCCCGTGTGATAATACCTTGCCAATGAATAAAAAGATTGCTGTGCCCAATAACCATTGACATTATTAACGTAAGACCGCCTGCTGGCCTTGCGATAAGTGTCGTTATTGGTGGTGAATAAAATTGCACAATTTGGCGACACACTGCGAATACGGCTGATAAGCGACTTATAATTAGTCTGAAAAGCAAGCGTATCAAACTTGTCCGTGTGTGCATCATTAACCCCAATGGAAAGGATGACCAAGTCGGGTTTTACAAATTTTAAATCATTTTCCAGATATTGACACCGCAAATAGGAGGGCAATTTTGCTCCATTGACCCCAATATCCACGTATGTAAGTCCGTTGAGATGATTATCTAACCAAAAGCCCCGCAAAATAAATGGTTTTGAAAAATTATCTCTCAAATGAAAAGAGAGTGAAAAAGAGTCTATAGGCTCTTTAAATTCAAATAGATAAGCCATTTTTTCGGGGTAATAATCACCTTCAATTTCATCTTCGCCGGAGGAGAGTACCGGTATTATGGCATCAGACTCGCAAGTGGCTAATAACCAAACAGTTGTAAAATTATACAAAATACCGTCTTTGTTTCTCATTTTAATGGCAATTTTGGCATTAGGGTCGGTTGTTGCTAACGAAATTCCGCTCAATCCCATTGGATATTTGGCGTCATGCTGCGTATTTTTGCACATATCCCAATTGCCGGAAGAAGTAGTGATATAATTGGAAGGATTGTTGGTTTTGGCGGCTGAAAATGGAAAAATTAAGCCTCTGCTGCCGACAATTCCGGGACAAAGAGAGAGCAAATTTTTCCGCACTTGTCCGCTCCAAACACCCGCCTGTATATGCGAACCGCCCAAATGTAAAATCGTTACTTTGCCTTTCCCCTGAAACAAAAGCCTGTCCAATTTGCTGAAAAAAGCATCATAAGTCGTGCTGTCAGAAGAAGGATAATATATCAAATTATCCACCGTATGAAGGCATGAATAGGGCAACACAGGCTGATAAACAGATTGTGCATTCAGCAAAATGGATACGCTTAATACATTGATAATCAATAACTTATATAATATTTTACTCTTATTCTTTTTCATTTTTATTAGAAGACATTACATGTTGAATAATTTGCGGGTCTACTTTTTTTCGCAAAACATAAAATCTATAATTGACCCAAAAGGCATCCCAAAGGGCAGTAGCAATTCTATCTGCTCCCAAACTTGTAAAATGAATATAATCCGAGCCGGCAAGTGCGGGCTGGTGTTTTACCCATGAAATCATTGAATTTTCACCTCCCATCACGTGAAACATATCCCAGTAGGCAACATTGTTATCCAAAGCCGTTTTTTTCAAAGCCTCATTTAGTTCAGGCAACAAATACCATGTTGCCAAAACGCCATTTTTATTGCGTCTGCTCATGTCAGAAGGTCCTATAAATAAAATGGTCGCTTTGGGATTGATTTTTTGAATATAACGAATTTGACGTGTGATATTTGCCATATAATCAGATATTTGCTTTTGTGTTTTGATAGATGGCATCATATTGCCGCCATATTGCATAATCACCATTCTTACGTTCATGAGCGACATACAATTGGCGAATGTCGCCGAGTCCATACCTGTAAAAATTGTACCTGAACAGCCCCGCATGGGTACATTATCTACCGTAACACCGCAAGAATCTTCCATAGAAACGCCGTAAATTTCCGCCGTTCCGTTGATAGTGATGCTTGCTCTGGAAACAGGTTGGTCAAAATCCCAACTCAAAACGGCTGCTCCCGTTGTTGCCGGCAATGTACGCTTTTGAGATTTGCAGGTAACATATATAGGCTGCGAATTGTGTCCTAATAACAATTTGAGCCTTTTGAAAGTTTTTGTGCCCGGTTGAGCGTTTTTAAAACTTGATGCTCCAACGGTGATAGTGCCGTTGCCATACACTTGTACTACATTTGCCAACATACCGTATCTGCGATGTCCTGCCCGCCGATTGGTGGAATCTTTGAGCGAACCATACAACACAAAACGACTCATTGAACCTGCATAACTCTGTGATACTGAAACAGATGGAATCGTCTGAATGGCAGGAACCATGCCCGCTCCACTACCTCCGAAGAAAGTTTGAAATTGTTGCCGTAAATAGGCTGAAATTCTGTCCATTTCTATTTGAGAATCACCATAATGTGTAATATGAACCGTGCGACTGCTCTTTTTGGCACTCTCTAAAACAGCAAAAAATTTATCCAAAAATTTGTAGTCATTTTTTGGAAAATAAATGTGCGCCACATTGCCATAAATAAATTCTTTATAATATAGCAGACTGTCCATCAATGATTTAAACTGTTGCATTTCGGCTTGTTTTTTTAATGAGTCTAAAGTAGCATCTACGTCCAAATCGGCTTCTTTTTGGCTAAAAACCTCCGACAAAAGGGGTGCTTTTATCGTAATTTTTCCAAAATTGATGCCGTCTTGCGGAAAGATAAATGACGTAAATCCTAACAGCAAAAAACACAAAAGTATAAATATCAATATTTTATATGGCTTCATCCAATCTATTATTTATTAAAATATTCAAACTTGCAAAGGTACAATTTTTAATGATAAAAAAAATAAAAAGCAAATTTCTGATTTTTTTTGATTAAACCAAAAAAAAGTGTATCTTTGCAAAACGCTTATTTTAGTGTTTAAAAATTCGTATATTATAATAAAAACAAGATATAATAAATAAAGAGATGAAATCAGAATTAATCAGGTTCACAGAGGAGAATTTTATCGAAAAAAAGGAACACCCGAACTTTAAAGCGGGCGATACGGTAACGGTTACGTACCGAATAGTAGAAGGAAACAAAGAACGTTTGCAGGCTTATCAAGGCGTGGTATTGCAAAGAGCAGGTAGCGGGGCAACTGAAACATTTACAGTTCGTAAAATTTCGGGCGGTATAGGTGTTGAACGTATTTTCCCTATCAATTCACCGTTTATTGACAAAATAGTTTTGAACAAACGCGGTGTCGTTAGACGCGCCAGAATTTTCTATTTGAGAGGCTTAACAGGTAAAAAAGCACGTATCAAAGAAAAAAGAATGTAATCATTGTAAATTTTTGTTCCTAATAAAAATTAAAAAAATATGGCAACAACAGCAGATTTCAGAAATGGTTTGTGCATAGAAATGAATAATGAACTATGGACAATTGTTGAATTTTTGCATGTCAAACCCGGTAAAGGGGCTGCATTTGTACGCACTAAATTACGTAACTTACGGACAGGCAGGCAATTAGAACATACTTTCCCATCAGGTATAAAAATTGATTTGGCACGCGTTGAAAGACGCCCATACCAATTCTTATATAAAGAAGGTGAATCGTCCTATCATTTTATGCACAACGAAACTTTTGAACAAATATCCATAGAAGAAGCATTGATTTCCAATCCGGGACTGCTCAAAGAAGGGCAAGAAGTAGAAGTGATGTACCATGCAGACACCGATACACCCCTCACGTGCGAATTGCCTCCTTTTGTGGAACTAACAATTACTTATACCGAACCCGGTGTCAAAGGCGATACCGCAACCAATGCCCAAAAAAGAGCAGTCGTTGAAACAGGTGCAGAAGTAATGGTGCCATTATTTATAAATGAAGGCGAAAAAATAAAAGTAGATACGCGTACCAATCGATATTCAGAAAGAGTTAAATAAAAAACCATTAGAATGATTTTTGAGAACCCCCAATCTGTAAAAAATATCGCTGCCATTATTGGCAATAATGTAAAAATTATTGGCGATGAAAATGCTATCGTAAAGGGAATCAATGAAATACACATGGTTTGCGAAGGTGATGTTACTTTCGTAGACCATCCTAAATATTATTCCAAAGCACTTTTAAGTAAAGCAAGTTATGTGATTATCAATAAAATACCGGAAGAAAATTACGGGAAAACACTTTTTATTTCCGATGACCCTTTCCGTGATTATGTAAAAATAGTAAGAACTTTTCGCCAATTTGAGTCTCAAACTACATCTATTTATCCCAATACTCCTATCGGTGAAGGAACAATTATACAGCCGGGTGTTTTTGTTGGTAAAAATTGTAAAATCGGTAAAAATTGCATAATCCACTCAAACGTAAGCATTTACGACCACACAACCATCGGCGATAATGTTATCATACAAGCCAATAGTGTCATCGGTGGAGAAGCATTTTATTTCAAACACAGAGATACAGGTTGGGATAAAATGGAGTCCTGTGGAAGTGTGTATCTCTCTGATAATGTGGAGATTGGAGCATTATGCACCATCGACAAAGGTGTTTCCGGTGAAACGTTTATCGGAGAAGGTTGCAAATTTGACAATCACGTACAAGTCGGACATGATACAAAAATCGGTAAAAATGTACTCATCGGTTCGCATTGTGCGATTGCAGGTGTAACTATAATTGAGGATGATTGCTTAATTTGGGCAAAAGTATCTATCAACAAAGACCTTGTGGTAGGTAAAGGCACTGTTTTGTTGGCAACGTCTGCCATTGATAAATCCGTTGAGCCAGGGGGCAAAGTGCTTTTTGGGGCGCCGGCTATCGAAGTGAATAAAAAATGGCGACAATTGGCGGCTTTGCGTATGTTACCCGACTTAATGCAAGAGTTTAATGACCTCAAAACCGAAGTCCAACAACTCAAAGAAAAGTTGAAATAATTCATCCCCTATTCTTCACCCCTTTTGGCATTTTGCTTTGCCTTTGCGGGTAAAATTTTTGTTATAAGTTTGCTTTGGGGAGTTGAGTTGCGTTTCCCGACTTCGACGGTTTCGATTTGTAAACAAAAAAGTATCAACACGTTACGATTTAGCGGGGGAGGGCACTACATTTCAAAAAAACCGTTTCTGAAAAATATAAAACACTGATAATCAAATAGTTAATTTTTTTCTCAAAATGACAAGACCGTCGAAGTCGGGG
>JAISTU010000210.1 GCA_031272415.1 Bacteroidales bacterium
GGGGGTTACACGGATGCGGAATTGTTTCTATACGAGCGTAATTCAGACGCCATTTCAACCGAAAAAACCCTCCAAAACGAAACCCGAAGAGAGGCTTTAGAAGAAGGAAGAGCAGAAGGGAAAATAGAAGGAAGAATAGAAGGGAGAATAGAAGGGAGAATAGAAGGTGAGGCTGAGGGTGAAAAGAAAGGATTGGCAAAAGGAAGAATTGAAAGAGATGCCGCCATTGTTCTAAAAATGTGGCAAAAGTTGCAATCAGTTGAAGAAATTCATGCTTTGACAGATATTCCAATGGCTACAATTGAAGAAATTCTAAAACAAAATGGAATAAATACATAACAATGAAAAATGCAAAAATCCATTCTCCTTTCCTATAAAAAAGTTGAGAATTAAACGATTTTTTTGCATTTTGGGATAAAAACGTTGTAAAATTAGGCAAAATTCTCCATTCTCCATTTTCCTTTTTAATTTTTAATTAACAAAAAGGTGTATCTTTGTATTTTAGTATAAAAAAATTATAAAAATATGTCATTAGAGAATAAAAATCACGTTGCAGTTGATCGTTTGTTAGATATTATGACTCAATTGAGAGAGAAGTGTCCGTGGGATAAAAAACAAACTATGGAAAGTTTGAGATGCTTGACAATAGAAGAAACTTTTGAACTTTCTGATGCAATTGTTGACCAAAATACAGATGAAATTCGTAAAGAATTAGGCGACATTCTGCTCCATATTGTTTTTTACAGCCAAATTGCGAAGGAAATGAATGCGTTTGATTTTGCAGATGTAATTAATAGCCTCTGTGACAAGTTAATAGTGCGTCATCCGCATGTATTTGGTGAAGTTTTGGTCAAAAATGAAGAGGATGTCAAAGTCAATTGGGAAAAAATTAAACTCAACGATAAAGAGCATCGAAAGTCTGTATTGGGTGGCGTACCAAAGAAATTGCCTGCCATGATAAAAGCCTATCGCATACAGGAAAAAGCACATGGAGTTCATTTTGATTGGGAAAATGCTGCCGATATTTGGAATAAAGTCAAAGAAGAATTGTCCGAATTTGAAACCGAAGTGGCAGCCAATGATAGCCAAAAAATGCAGGCTGAATTTGGCGATATTTTGTTTGCACTTATCAATTATGCACGTTTCAAAGGCATCAATGCAGAGGATGCACTCGAACAAACTAACCGCAAATTTATCGCTCGTTTTACGGCAATGGAAAACGCTATCACACAAGATGGTAAAAAATTGACCGACCTGACACTGCCTCAAATGGATATTTATTGGGAAAAAGTGAAAAAGAAAGAAAAAGAATAAAAAAAGTGTATTTTTGTAAATGATTTAAATTGAATAGCAAAGCCGTGAAAAATATATTTAAGTTGCTGATTTTCAGCGTATTAACAATGTTGTACAGTTGTGAAGTTCCCATGTCTATCGAATTGGAGGGACACAAACAAACGACAATTATAGAGGGCTGGATTGTCAACGGACAAGCCGCACGTGTAGCCGTTTCCCGTTCCATTCCTTATTATTCGAGCATTAGCATGGAAAGTGTTCTCACTGCCGCCGACAGCACTGCCATTGTTACTATCAGCGATGATATGGGCAATTCGGAGCAGTTGAAAAGGGGCATGGATTTGCAAAATATTTTGCGGGGCGATTGGGGACATCTTTATATTGCGGGGCAACTGTATATTGGTAGCACAATTATCGGGCAAGCAGGACATACTTATTATTTGACCGTTGAGAGCAACAATCAAACTTACACCGCCTACACGTCTATTCCCAATGCGGTGCCACAAGTGGATTCGTTGACGTTTGTTCGTTTTCCCGGCGACACAACAGCCACTTTGAGATTGTATTGGACAGATAATCCGAGCACGTATGATTGTTATCGTTTCTTCGTGAAAATCAAAGGATTAGACATGTTTTTTAAAAGCGTTTCTATGGGTTGTTTTGATGATTTGTTGTTCAATGGCAATCATTTGGCTTATGAAATGTTGCGAGAGCCGCAGACCAATATGTCATATACCTCCATGTCGGAGAAAGAGCGAGAGGATTTTTACAGGGTGTATTACAAAGTGGGGGATACGGTTTATGTACGCTCAACTTTCTCTGACACAGCATCTTACAAATATTGGTGGGATTTACAGACAAGCATTTCAATGGGAATGACACCTTTTTTGGAGCCTTCTTCGCTCAAAACTAATATCAAAGGTGAAAATGTTACCGGAATATGGTCGGGCTATAATGCAAGATATGATACAGTTATTTTTCGCTAAATAATTGATTTTCAAATAATTACATTTTTATATGCTCCCAAAAACTACTAACTGCAAAGAAATAGAAGGAAAAGTGGTAGAAGGCTATCATATAGGAAGAAGTTTAGGATTTCCAACGGCAAACTTACAACTATCTGATAATCAACAAATTAAAGATGGAGTGTACATAGTCGCAACACAAATTCAGTCGCAATTGAAATATGGACTAATGAGCGTTGGCAAACGTCCCACTTTTGGCAATAATGAACGGACAATAGAAGTACATATTATTGATTTTCAAGAAGATATATACAACCAAACTCTCAAAGTTAAGATTTTACATTTTTTAAGAAATAACAAAAAATTTTCGTCAAAAGAAGACTTAATAGCCCAACTGCAAAAAGATAAACAAAGTTTGCAAAAATTTATAAATAGAGTGTAATGTTTAGAGTGTAGAGTGTAGAGTTAGAGTGTAGAGTGTAGATTTTTTTGCATTTTTGAATAAAAACGTTCTAAAATCGGAGAAAAGCCACTTTCAATTCTCAACTATTTTGGGCAAAGCATGCCATTGCTCCTACAACAACTCTCAAAAAGTTCCCCATGATGGAGATTTAGGGGGCTTTTAATTTTTAATTGAAAAAAAGGTGTATTTTTGCAAAATATTAGCATAATAAAAAAAACATGGATAATCAAATTCAAAAAGAATTATTGGAAAAGGGTGATATACAGCCTATTAGCAGAAGAACTGCATTAAAATATATGGGTGCAAGTGCTTTGACAATTGCAGGAAT
>JAISTU010000046.1 GCA_031272415.1 Bacteroidales bacterium
TGTGAGGTAGGGGGTTACACGGATGCGGAATTGTTTCTATACGAGCGTAATTCAGACGCCATTTCAACCGAAAAAACCCTCCAAAACGAAACCCGAAGAGAGGCTTTAGAAGAAGGAAGAATAGAAGGAAGAGTAGAGGGAAGAGCAGAAGGTTTGGTGGAGGGTGAAAAGAAAGGTGAGGCAAAAGGATTAGAAAAAGGCAGGGAAGAAAAAGAAACAGAATTTATTTTAAAAATGTGGCAAAAGTTGCAATCAATTGAAGAAATTCATGCTTTGACTGACATTCCGATAGATACAATTGCTGAAATTCTAACACAAAATGGAATAGATACATAGCAATGGAAAATTGCAAATTCTCAACGTTACGATTTAGCGGGGGCACTACTGCCTTTGCAGTCCATTTTTTATCTCAATTTGTCAGGTACACTAACAAGTTTTTTGCTAATAAGAGTGTATGATGTTTAGAATAACATGTTGATTTTGAAAACATTACATATTGTTTCGTGGGGAAAAAGTGCAGATATTCTTTGGAAAGCAATACAATCGCTATCCTAAATCGTTATTCTACACATATAAATTCTAATTTTGCCCCGTAAACCTTTTCCAATTGTGTGGCAATCTGCTCAGAAAAATCAATAACTACTTTAAAATCAATAATTACCGAACTATCTTTGTAATTATTGTCAACAATTTCTACTTGCGGACTTTTTAGTATCTGCATTATAGTATTCATAAGTGAATATTCAAACTGTATTTTATATTTTTTATAGATTTTAAGCGTAATTATTTGGGCATTATTGAGAGTTATAGCGGTTGTTTCTTTGTAAGCATTGATTAAACCGCTTACCCCTAATTTTATACCTCCAAAATAACGCACTACAATCACCAAAATATTTTTTAAATTTCGAGAAATAATTTGTCCATAGATAGGTTTTCCTGCCGTTGCGGATGGTTCTCCGTCATCGTTGAGGCGATATAAAGGAGTACCCCATCCGCCGAGCAGATAAGCATAACAATGGTGAGTTGCGTCGTGATATTTTTTCTTTACTTCTGCCAAAATAGCCTTTATTTCTGCCTCTGTTTTCACAGGATATGCAAAGCCGATAAAGCGACTCCCTTTATCTTTAAACAATCCGCTGGTAGGCTCTTTGATAGTTTGGTAACAATTGTCAAACATTATTTATTTTCATTGATTAGTTGCCACAACATATAAAACGACCTTTGGGCGGTACGGCATATAACATTTTCTCTTGTTTTTCCCATTGAAAAGCAGCGGGCTATAGTTTGATTTTCACTTGCTACGGCTATCCAAACTGTGCCAACAGGTTTCTCTTTTGAGCCTCCACCCGGACCTGCAATGCCCGAAACGCTGATTGCATAATCTGTTTGATATAATTTACGCACTTGCTCTGCCATTATGACCACTGTTTGCTCACTTACAGCGCCATAATTTTCCAAAATTTCTTGCGGAACGGACAAAATATTTTGTTTAATTTGATTATCATACGCCACAACTGCACCTTTAAAATATTGCGATGCACCCGCAATAGATGTTAATAAATGGGCAATATAGCCACCTGTGCAACTTTCGGCGGTAGAAAGCGTTTTTTTCTTGCTCACCAATAAGTGTTGAATAAGTGTTGGAAAATCTGCCTCTCCTTCGCTGACAATATACTCATTTATAATGCTTTTTAAATTGTCAATTTGTTGCTGCATAATTTGTTCCAATTCTGTTGACCGGTCTGCATAGCCACTCAATCGCAGTGTAATCATTCCCATTGAGGGTAAATATGCAAGGCTAATGTTTGGCGGTAAATTTTGTTCAAATAACTGCAATTTATCAGACAACATTGCTTCGGGAATACCAAAACATTTCAGATAACGGTCGCAGATAAATGGCGGTTTAAAATGTGTAATCAATTGATTTTTTATGTGCTGCGTCATCATTGATTTCATTTCCGAAGGAACTCCGGGCGTACAAATGAGCACTTTATTGCTTACATTCAGCCAAATACCGGGTGCAATTCCTACCGGATTTTCAATAGGTACACAGCCTTTGGGTAACAATGCTTGCCAAAGGATACTTTTTGTACATTTGATGTGAAAAGCCTCACAAGTTGCTTTAATTTGTTGCAATGCGAGCAAATTTTCCTCCAAAGGACAGCCAAAAATCTCACTTATACTTTGTTTGGTAATATCATCATTAGTTGTCCCCAAACCGCCTGTGATAAAAACAATATCTGCACTTTCTAATCCTGCATTTACGGCTTTTTCTATCGCAATTTTATTGTCTTTTATAACAATTATTTTTTGTGTATCTATCCCTATACTTCGTAAAATTTGAGCAATAAAAGCCCCATTTGTATTGATAGTTTGTCCGCACAAAAGTTCATCTCCAATATTGATAATTTCTGCATTAATTTTTTTATTTGTCATTGGTAAATTTTCCTATCTGCAAAATTACACAATTTTTTGAATTGAAAGTTGAAACTGTAGAAACGGCATTCCTGCCGTTTTTTTTTGAAGTTGAGAATAAAGAGTATCGTATTTTTTGCATTTTCGCATAAAAACGTTCTAAAATCGGACATTTTCTGCCTAAACCGTACAGCCTCCTACACCGTCATTTCGGACATGACCGGCAATCCCCTTGGCAGAACCATTCTCAATTTTTAATTCTCCATTATCAATTAAAAATTCAACTTCCCCAATGCTTCTTTTATTCTTCTGATGGCTTCTTTTAACAGTTGAGTATCAGTTGCATACGAAAATCGAATACAATTATCATCTCCAAATGCCGTGCCTGCCACCAAAGCAACATTAGCCTCATATAATAAATAAGTACATAAATCATTGCTATTGAGAATGTTATAATCACCATATTTTTTCCCAAAATAGGCACTCACATCCGGGAAAAAGTAAAATGCGCCCTGCGGTAAAGTAACTTTTATGTCCGGAATATCTTTTAATAGATTGAAAACCAAGTCTCTACGCTGTTGAAAAATATTTCTCATATTGATAATATCCTCACTGACAGTCGGGTCGAGCAACATAGCCTCCAAAGCGGCTCTTTGTGCGATAGAGCAGGTCGCAGACGTAATTTGTCCCTGCAATTTATCACAGGCTTTGGCAAGTAGCAACGGTGCCGCAATATAGCCAATTCGCCAACCTGTCATGGCATAACCTTTGGCAACGCCATTGACTGTAATTACTTGATTTTTAACATTTTCAAATTGTGCTAAACTTTCATGTTTGCCCTCAAAATTGATATGTTCATAAATTTCATCAGCCATTACCCAAATATATGGATATTTGCTAATTACGTTTGCCATAGCCTCCAATTCCGATTTGGAATAAAGCATTCCCGTGGGATTGGAAGGACTGCTGAACATAATCAATTTGGTTTTGTCCGTAATAGCGTCTTCAATTTGTTGTGCAGTGGCTTTAAAATCGTTTTCTATTGTCGTTTTGACAAACACGCATTTACCTTGTGCCACTTTGACAATTTCTTTGTAAGAAACCCAATAAGGAGTAAGAATAATTACCTCATCTCCCGGATTGACAGTTGCCATAACTAATTGATAAATAGACTGTTTAGCCCCTGTTGAGACCACAATTTGTTCGGGTGAAAAAGATAATCCGTTGTCTCTTTTCAATTTTTGACAAACAGCCTCTCTCAGGTCGGCATACCCCGGCACGGGCGGATAATGCGTCCAATTCTCATCTATCGCCTTTTTAGCAGCATTTTTTATTACCTCAGGCGTGTTAAAATCAGGCTCTCCTATGCTCAAACTGATAACATCTTTGCCTTGTGATTTAAGTTCACGTGCTATTCTTGTCATTGCAAGTGTCTCAGATTCAGACATTTGCAGTACTCTTTGTGATAACAATTCCATTGCTTTATATTCTCTAAATTTTCTTAATTTTAAAATAATCTAAATTAGCAAATCTTATGCCACAAATTTATTTTTTTGAGAAAATCCTCTTAATTTTTAATTTTTAATTTTTAATTGACAAATTTGTGTATCTTTGCAACATGGTAAAAAATAGATTGACTTTTATTGCAAAGAATGCAAATATTGAAAAATAATTTGCCTCAAAAAAAGGTTTTTAATGCAGTAGTAAGCATCGGTGTCTTTGACGGTGTGCATATCGGTCATGTTGCTATTGTTAAGAAAATGAGACAAATAGCAACACAAATAGGTGGTAAATCTGTAATAATCACATTTTTAAACCACCCAAGATGTTTGTTTGACCCTGATTTTGAGTTTCATACTATCACTAATGAAACCCAAAAGAATGCTTTATTGGAACACTTAGGAGTCGATATTGTTGTGTATTTAGATTTTACAAAACAATTAGCCAATATGTCTTACTTTGAATTTTTGCAATGGATAAGCAGTCAATTTGAAATTCACACTATGGTTTTGGGATATAATCATTGCTTTGGGAAAAACAGGGAAGGTAATATTCTCAATATCAGTAAAATAGCACCAAAATTCGGCTTTGAACTCATCGTGATTGAACAACAGTATGCCAATGGTATTGCGGTGAGTTCGTCAAGGATTAGACAAGCCATAGAATCGGATGATATTTCGCTGGCAAACAGTATGTTAGGAAGAAATCAATATTAAATATAACAAAAAAAAAGATGACAAAAGATCCATTTGTACAAATTAGACCTTATAATGATGCGGAATTACCGTATGCTATCAATCGTATGCTCGCCAATGAGGGCTTTGTTTCGTGTTTGGTAAATTTTATGCCGGACATCCCTTTACCGACGCTCTCGCGTAAAATTAGAAAATACAAAACTATTTTTGAATTTCAAAAAGAAATTTTTAGCAGTATTTGCCAAACTTTTATTGAAAGGAGCATAGATGAGTTGACTATCAGCGGGTTTGAAAATATAGACCCCAATAAATCCTATCTTTATGTTGCCAATCATAGGGATATTATTTTGGATTCGGCACTTTTGCAGGTGTATCGGCTCAAAAATGGTTTAAAACCGTGTCTCAGTGGTATTGGCGACAATTTACTGTCGTCTCAAATTTTGACCGATGTTGCCAAAGTGTGCAATATGTTCACAATTGTACGGTCGGGCAATGCACGCACAATGGTGGCAAGTTCGCGACTGGTTTCCGAATATATCCATTATAATATTACCCAAAATCTTAATTCAATATGGATAGCACAACGCAACGGACGCACAAAAGACGGTTTGGATAAAACCCAACAAAGTGTACTTAAAATGTTCTGTTCTTTTAATCGTGAAAAAGGAATTTATGAATGTATTAAAACATTGAATATCATACCATTAACAATTTCTTATGAATTTGAACCTTGCGACCAAATGAAAGCCCGCGAAATGGTGCTCACAGAAGGAAATAAAAAGTATGTCAAAGCCCCAGACGAAGATTTTAAAAGCATTACAACAGGCATTTTTTCCGACAAAGGAAGAGTGCATATTCAATTTGGAAAAACAATCAATGACGAAATTGATACACAACTCAATTTTGCTTGTGATAATGAACGAATTCAATATGTTTGTTCATTGATAGACAAGCAAATATATCTTAATTATAAACTTTGGCAAAACAATTATATTGCTTATGATATTTTGAATAACAGTACAGAATTTGCAGATAAATACACCGATGAGGCAAAGAAAATTTTTGTGCGACATATCCGAAAGCAAGCCAATACAGAGCGAATTAGTTATGCCAAAATGAAACAGCAATTACTCAACATTTATGCCAATCCCGTCAAAATGGCAATGGCAACAAAATCATAAAATTATAGAAGGCATCTTCTCTAATTTCTTCTAAATTTTATATCATGTTAAATATAAATTCAATTTTAATTTATCATGATAAAATAAAGTATCATTTTATTTTATCATGATATGCTTTAATTTAAATAATTTTTCCTGTCCACAACTCTTTCAAAAAATCTAAAACAGGATAAATATCTACGCCGTTCATTGTCCGAAACCTGCAATCGTGCGACACGGCTATAAGTTTTGCATTAGGATAATCTTCGGCAAATGCTTTCAATCCCTTTGTATGCCGAGATTTTATTTCTTCGCAGGATTTTATTTCTATTGCCACTCGACCGTTGCCAATAATGCAATCTATTTCATAGCCACTTGTTGTACGCCAATAAGTTAGTTTTTCATCCGTGTTTGTATAACCTAAATATGCTATAATCTCTTGAATAACAAAGTGTTCAAAAGCGTGTCCGTAATCATTTGTACCTTGTATCAAATCTTTGCGTTTCATCAAATAATTGGCAATGCCTACGTCAAAATAATAGAATTTGGGAGCCGTAATTCCTTGCCGTTTTTTTGTGCCCGTAAAGCCATCAATCAAATAACCAATGAGTGTTTGTTGCAAAATATTGAAATATTCTTTTACGGTAGGAGACGTTACACCACAATCTTGTGCAATATTTTTATAGACAACCATTTCGCCATCGCTTTGAACTGCAATTTCCATAAAGCGAGTAAATGACTGTAAATTACGAGTGATAGCCTCTGCTCTTATTTCTTCGTTTAAATACTCTCCAATGTAGGCTTGCAGGCGACGATTAGCATTATTTATGGTATAATGTCTCGGTAACATGCCATTATTAACAGCCCTGTCGAGATTAAAATCAGGAATTTCTGCACTGACAAGCGGATAAAGTTGTGTCCGCAAAGCCCTACCTCCAAGAAGATTTGCACCAACTCGCATCAATTTTCTCGCACTCGAACCGCAAAGGATGAATTTCAGATTTTTGTGCATAATAAGCCAATGAACTTCGTCAAGCAACTGCGGTATTTTCTGAATTTCATCAATGATTACAATTGTGCTGTCATCTTTGTTCTCCAATTCTTCACGTAACAGAGACGGATTTCTTTGTAGTCGCTCAAATTCGTTGCTTTTTAATAAATCGTAATAAACGGCATTTGGAAAAAGTTTTTCGAGTAAAGTACTTTTTCCTGTTTGCCTTGCTCCCCACAAAAATAAAGAATCTTCTGTAATTTCTTCTAATTTTAATATTCTGTTAAACATAAATTCAATTTTAATTTATCATGATAAAATAAAGTATCATTTTATTTTACAAAGATACACAATTTCTTCAATTAAAAATTAAAAAGTAAAAAATAATAAAGGTAAACCTCACAACTAATATCGTTATGAGGTTTACAAACGTAATATGGTATGTTTATGTTAGAAAATTTTCAAAACTTGCTGAATTTTGCGGTGTGTGTTCCGATTTTGATAAAATACACTCCTTGGGGTAAACGCGAAATATCAATTATTATTTCGGATTGTTGATTGTTGATTGTTGATTGTTGAACATGCCCTAAAATATCTATAATCTCCACATTTTCAATATCTTTTGATTGCACATTTTTAATTTTTAATTCAGATGTGGCAGGATTAGGATAAACAATAAAAGAGGACGCAATCAATGTATTTTGAGCGATAGATAGCGTTTCGCCGGTATAAATATAATATTGGCTTTGTGATTTTTTATATGCCCCTGTGAGTGTGTCTTGTGCATATAATACCCTGTATCTGAGCCTGTTATTGTCATAATCAAAGGTTTCTTTACTCTTTTGGACAAAACCCAATAATTCCAATCCTAACACGGCTTCTGACTCTTTGATTTTATAATCGGCAGTGTAAGTGTAACTAATTGAAAATATGGTTATTTTGCCTAAAATCGGTAAAATAGGGTTATCAATTTTCCCTTCAATTTTTGTTATGTCAAAGTGTGTATTGTAAGTGATTTGCAATTGAATGGTATCTAAACTGATGCCGGAAATAATACCTGTGGTGTCCAAGCCTTCCAATAATGCGTCTAATCCATTGAAAATCAGCCACCCTGATTTAGGTCTAACATCTCCACTTGCATAAGTGAGAAAAATTTGCATCGAAGTTATCCACGAAAGTGAGTCATAATTATAACTTTCCACGCGAATGGTATCGCAAGGCAACATGTCAATATCTATCGACAAAAGTGCTATTTTTCCAATGTAATCAAAACTTCTTACGCCAATGTAATGGACTCTTGTTTTTGTGGTGTCTGCCATAAAAAACGTATTTTGCAAATAGTCCAATGTCCTTGCAATTGTGTCATAAATCCATGATTCTGTTGCAGTTAACTGACCATTTGTAAAAGTTTCCGTTCTCAAAGGGCGATTATCAGAATTGTAAAAATAAGCCGTAGAATCAACTCTATTGCCGGCTTTGGTTACTTCTGCACTCACCTTTTCGGCAACATTGTACGCTAAATAAGTTGTCGAACTACGAGTAGAATCTACTCCCTCGCCATCAAATATATATGTTGCATAGCCTATCGGCAACTCGTCAAGTGATTTTTTTGCACTTTGTTGCGCTGTCGCACTCATAGCAACTATTCCTAATAAACTAAAAATCAATCTTTTCATGATTCACAATAATTAAAATTTAAAAAAATACAAAGATACACCTTTTTGTCAATTAAAAATTAAAAACTCTTTTTTTTAGAGTGTAGAAGTGAAGAGTGTAGATTTTTTTTTGCATTTTGGGATAAATTTGTTATAAAATTGGATAAAGCATGCCTTACACGAGTGCTATAAAAAAACTCATTTTTACCTTACTTTTGATATAGAGACGCGATACGTTATGCCTCAATATTTCAATTAAGTGCTGCGAAACTAATACATTATAAAAGGAACTTATAAAAAATAATGAGAGGGAGAAAAAGAAAAGGGGTATATGCTGAAAAAATCGTACCCTTAAAATCAAAAAGTGCGTAGTTATGAGCCACGCACTTTTTCTTATAAATAGAAACGTAATGAATTTTAGTGTAACTTTAATTAGTTTAGTAGTCAGTAGGGGAATCGAACCCCTGTTGCAAGGATGAAAACCTTGTGTCCTAGCCACTAGACGAACTGACCAAAAAACTTAAAATATTTAAACCGTTTGCAAAGATACACTTTTTTTCAATACAAAAGTTAAATTTGCGAAAAAAAATTTTTCATTTTTTTACAAATTTTCCTCAAAAAAGACCTTATTTACGCTCTAAATACATGTATTATTATCTTGAATATCAATTATTTACAATAACAAAAATGAGGCTCAATTTATGCAGAAAAAAAAAGTTTAAATTGGCAAATTTTTTCTTTGATTTTACAAAAATAAAAAAAAACACTGCTTGAAAGCCTTATTTTTCCACGAATGAGAAAAAAAAGTAAAAAAAAATATTGCAAAATTAACTTTTAATCCAAAAAATTGTGTATCTTTGTAAAACCCTTGCGTTTTTGAAGGAACAAAAAGGAGTTTTTATACCGCGGAGTAGAGCAGTGGTAGCTCGTCGGGCTCATAACCCGGAGGTCGCAGGTTCGAGTCCTGTCTCCGCAACAAAATTATTTACACGTTAGATCATATAATATGAAAGAGATAATTAGCATTTTCATTGTATTTATACAGCGGACATTGGGCAAACTGCAAGCAAGTAGTTCCAATTGTTCCAGTTTGTTGTGTTCCTTTACAAAGGATGCTTTTGCTATGCAATGTGTTGATTATCAAGCATTTACCCCCCCCCACCAACTGCCTGATTATCAAGCAGTTACGTGCATTTGAGCAATTAAAAATTAAAAAACACCAATTCAAAATCATCAATCGTCTAATCCACGATTTTAGTAGGATTTGCTTGATTTTCAGGATTTTATGTTGTTTGAAATCTTGTCTATCTTACCTATTTTGTAATTTAATTTCATATAAAATATTTAATAATTTAATACATTTTAAAACTATGGTAATATATCAAAAGTTTATAACAAAAGTTATCGGAGACAACCGACTGCATAAAAATGCAAAACAAACCATGGAACGTGTACCATGTGAAAAAAGTAAGCATAGTCCGAAATGCTTGAAAATAGTAGGGTTTAACAATTTAAAAGGTTTATAAAACGTATGGAACTGCAAAAAATTGACAAGTTTGTCGGAATGAATAACGAATATTTCACTCCGCAGGATTTGATGACAATCAAGCAAAAATTAGAGCAAATGGATGACTCGAAATTTGACTTGGTTCAGGGTACTACATTTCAGAAGCCCTCTACAATTTTGATAATCGCCATCTTACTCGGTTGGGAAAGATTTTGGTTAGATGACATTGGTATGGGAATTTTGAAAGTGGCTACTGGTTACGGTTGCGGTATTTGGTGGCTCGTGGATATTTTTACCGCCAAAGACAGAGCAAAGAAGTACAACTTTAAAAAGTTTACGCAAGTAACGATGCTGGCGTAACGCTATTTTGAAAACGAGACGGTAAAAAA
>JAISTU010000043.1 GCA_031272415.1 Bacteroidales bacterium
GTAAATCACACAGGTACAAATGAGCGTTTTGCCAATAATGCAGAAGGCAATGTTCGGCTTTGCAATGGCGATTTTGTAAATGCGCTGCCGTAAAAATCTCTGAATTTTGATTTTTAACACCACAGGGAACGAAGAAAAATCAAACTTCGTTCCCTTTTTTCGTTGTAGAGACGGTGCACGCATATAAAATATTGTTAATCAAAATAATCATTCCAAATCACAGTTCAGACAAAATGCAAAAAAAATCTACACTCTTCACTCTACACTCTGAAAAAAGGGTTATTTTCCGCTCATGACGGTAACGGAGCCGTTGAGTATCAATGTTTGTGAGTCGGTTATTGGAACGGCATAGACTGACCAGAAATAAACCCCGTCGGCGACCCGATTGCCTTGTTTATTGTTGCCGTTCCACCAAAAGTCGTCGTTTTTTGACGGACAATCAGGCTCTTGGCATTTTTGTTTCCAAACTTCTACTCCCCATCGGTCATAAATAACAATCGAAAATTCATTAAAAGTACCCTTGTCCTCTAATGGGCGAAATCGATATTGTGTGCCGTCGCCCGCATCTGGAG
Organism: Bacteroidales bacterium; assembly: GCA_031272415.1. GTDB lineage: Bacteria > Bacteroidota > Bacteroidia > Bacteroidales > WCHB1-69 > JAISTU01. The sequence goes on from JAISTU010000043.1 coordinate 573, forward strand.
TAAAAACGTTAGGGAAAGAAAACAACTCTTTGATAACCACTTGTTGCGAAGTTGTGTCTTGACAGCCATTTTGGTCTTCGATAAGCAAATTGATAGTAAAATAGCCCGATTTGGAGTAGGCGTGAGACGGATTTTGTGTATTGCTACTGTCGCCGTCTCCAAAATTCCAATTCCAGCGGATAAGTGGATTTATAAATGTCGATAAATCAGTGAATTGTATAGGTTCTTCGGGCAATGCTTCCCATACATTTGCGTCAAAATTTGCCGTCGGTTTTGGGAAAAGGATAAATTTAAAGGTGTCGTAATATTCTTGCCAACAATTTTCATTTATACCATAATCAACTCTTACTATATATGGGTAAGTATCTGATTGTGAGAAAGTTCGTTTGCCCGGATAGCCTGTTGTTTTAAAACCGTCAGCAAAAGTCCATTGGTAATTGATCGCATCAGACATATCAAAAGCAGTATCTGCAAAAAAATCAATTTCTTTTGAGTCGCAAAAGCCTGCCGAATCGGGTGTAAAAGTAACTCTTTGCGGGAGTGCCATAATTTCTATTTCTTTGCAAACCACTGTATCACAAGACTTTGCGTTCACTCTAACGCAGACAGTGTATTTGCTGTCATTGACAACATCATATTGAATAAAAGGCTGTGTGTTGGTAATTCCGTTGCCAAAATCCCACAAAATAGTATCAATTCCGACATCGGGTGTTAATTTAATAGTGTTGGCAAAGTTAATCAAATTTTGGGAGCAATAGGGGTTATTGGTCTCAAAATCAACTTCTAAACGCATGGGATAAACGGTATCATTGCCTCTCCATTCCACTACGCACCGTTCCATAGTACCTTGATTATTAACCCATTGAATAAGATAAAAATAAGGAACGTAAGGATAAGGCTGTGTGTAAGTAAAATCAACAGTATCGTTCATATTTGCTCCCCATTGTTCCAACATAGTGCCGCCGTCAGGGTTAATCATAATCGTATCTGCCGAGATGATGTTCGGAACAAATGTAACCGGCAAATCCAAACAGCCCTGATAAGGTGAATAAGTAAAATTGCCCTGTGGACCGTCAATAAAAACGTGGTTATCGGCAATTAAAGTATCCGTGCAACCTATTGAGTCTCTGACAATTAAGCGGATAGTATAATTTCCCGAACGGGTATAAATATGCTCAATAGTACTTTTATTGTCGCCAAAAACTTCATTGGAAGAGCCGCTAATGGTATCCCCAAAATTCCATGACCACCATACAATTCCGCCTGTGGAACTGTCTGTAAATGTGATATTTCTGCCTACATCTCCCGGACAAGGATAATGATGTCCGTTGTCGGTAAAATAGGCTTCTACTTTGTGCGTTCTTACTGTATCTGTAACGCTTGCCGAGCAAGGGACGCCGACAATATTGACCGTCAGTGTAACTAAATATTCATCATTCAGTGAAGACGATGTTCCGTAAGTATGATAAACAGTAGGGGGGGCTGTCCAGCCGTCCGGCGTGTAGTACGTCTGTGTAGGCGAGCCGTCTCCAAAATCCCATGTGTATGAAATTTGAGAATAATCCCGCATCTCTAATGGAAATATTTGCGAAGTGGATATAAATCCGATTGGTTTGTCATCGCAATGGGCATTCGCATCGCTGATAAATGAGGGAATTACTTTGTTGGCAATAATGTAGGCATTTGCGTTCAATTCCGACTCACAACCCGCCTCATTGATAATGCTCAATTTTACATTCTGTATGCCTGAAAATGTGTCTATTAAGGTTAAATTTTTGCATGCGGTATCTATGACGGAGATTGTATCTACATATATTTTCCAGCGATAGGAAATGATGGCCATTGTATCAAAGGGAGATTTAGTGTAAGATGTATCTATAAAGTACAGAGTATCAGGGTTATTGGTACAAATACTTTCGGTTATATAATGAAAATTTACACTATCTTTGCTTGAATAAAATGCTGGAGTTGAAGTCGGATATGTACGTATTGTAAATGGATATTCTCTATAGCATCCGCCCTTACTTCGGTTAAAAATATAGCCTGCGATAGTGCCTGTTGAATCTGCATTGAGTGTTTGCGTGGTTTGCAAAACATCTCTATTGGAAAAAGAAGCAATGTATTGATAACCAACTCTTATTCCCCAACTTTCCATTCCATCGTTAGAGGTCGTAGAATCATAAAACAGGATAGGTACATTTTGACATTGATGCTCCAAAAAAGTAGGATATGTATTGGGATCAGCAAGTGAAATAACAATCTTAACATTCACAGTATCAGCACAATAGCCACATGGATTGTAGGTAGGGCTGTTCGGATTGGTATCATTATTGACTGCAATTAAAATAATATCCACTTTGCCACCCGAATCGGAATAAATATAACTGCCTCCGCTTGCCAAATAATCAAAAGTAGCAATGGAATCGGGGGCAATCCAACCTGAATGGCTGCCTGTATAAGGGACAGAAGTGTCGCCATACCACCACCAAATTTGGGTAGGCAAAATAGAAGAACTTTCAAAACCAATAATGGACGTATCACAAAAGGGCGTACGCGGATAATATTGACGCGGTTTTTCTATCTGTGCCAATGGCGGACAAGCATAGCCCAGCGTGTCTATAGAAATTGTATCTGACGGACAACCATTATTAAACGCTAACAATTTGACCCCAAAGTAGCCAATTTTTTCCGGGTATATTTCGGCAGGATTGACAATAGAGAGAATGTGTCTGTCATCATTATACCATTGCCAATGCGTGGCTTTTACGCTGTCAGGTGAGGCTAAACTGCCGTCGCCATTTAGTGAGTCATACGCCGTAACCACTATAACTGATTGATTATAACAAGATTCCATGTATTCAAAATCAACATTTACCAACGGTTTTCCTCCAATGTCAACAGGATACTGCAAATCACGACTGCAACTATCGGCGTTTTCAATATGTAATTTAATATAATACCGACCCATTTGCGGATAAGCATGAAAAATACTATCTGTAAAGTCCATTACATTGGTTGGCAATAAAGTAAAATCGGTAGTATCAGGAGAGTTCCAATAAATAATACTTTTGGTGATAGTAGAAGTGGAAGAAATATCTACTTTTACCGTTGCCGAGCCATTGGGAATACAAGGTTCAATATCTACGTTAAACAGATTAAGCAAAAAATCCATTATTTGCACATAATGTCTAACCGTGTCTAATGTACAGCCGTAAGGAGTGGTAACTATCATGGATATTACGTCTTGACCTGAATAGGTAAACTTGTTGTAAACGTAAGAAACGCTGTCGCCTGTCAAAACAACGGTATCATTGAGGAGCCATTTGACAGTTGTTAATCCAAAATTGTCAGCGTAAGGATAGGTGGTTGTATTTTTGAGAATCAATACTTGGTTCGGGTCGCACCAAGCGGTATCAGATGCGTACATAGAGGCAGCAATATGGCTGTCATAAACCGTAATCTGCACAGTATCAACATCTTGACAGCCTTCTGCGGAAGTGGCATAAACGATTAAAACATAATCTCCGGGAGTGTTGTAGGTGTGAGGTATAATTTCGGAACGGGTGCTTGCCGAATCGCCGTCCCCAAAATACCATTTATAATCGGTACCATTGCCGTTTAATCCCCTTACAAATGTTTCCAAAACGTCGCAATCGTTCTGCTTGGAAACATCAAATTGAGATGTAAATATGTGAAAATCAATATAATTTGTTTTTATAAGGCTATCTTTACAGCCCATTGGTGAAGTGGCGACCAATTTAACCGAAAATTTTGCGTTGGCAGGAGCAATATAAGTTTGAGTAGCATTTATAAATGTACTAAATGCACCATTCCCCAAATCCCATTGATAGGTGTTGTCGTTTAGATTGCTTGTTAGATTGGTAAAATTTACCGATCCCCAAGTAGGAATGGGTGGCTGGCAAAAAGAGGTTTTATCCGCCGTAAAATTCACCACAGGTGGTGCAAAAATGGTTACATAATTATTTTTTGTAACTATATCCGAGCAACCATGATTATCAACAATTGTCAATGAGACGGTATAAGTTCGGCTAATGGTGTCTTTTGAATAAGAATGCGAAGGTGTTGATAATGAGGAAGATAAACCATCTCCAAAGTTCCATGAATAAGAAACTATATTTGCCGCAGAAGGGTAAGTAATGGAGGCTGTAAAATGTACGCTGTCGCCCGAACAAAGGCTATCATTGAGTTTGCTGAAATTGAAGACCGGTTTTTGGTACACATAAATAGTATCTTTGTGTGTTTTTGTTCCGTTGGGGTAAGTTGCGGTCAATTCCACAACATAAGTTCCTGCATTTGTGTACGGGTGAGTAGGGTTTGCAATAGCAATGGGACTACTGCCGTCACCAAAATTCCAACTTAAAGTCGTGTATCCAACCGTACTTGTGTTGGTAAAATAGACAGTTGAAGGAGAACAAAGATTGGGCTGCGAATAAGTAAAACCCGCTACTTGTCCCTTCACAATATAGCCTAACAATAGGGTCGCTATTAACCCTCCCATTCGATAAAAACTATCTTTGGCACACATAATTCATCTTCAATTTTATTTTGTTTAAAAGATAACCATTATGCAAAGATACACATTTTTTTTAGTTGAAAGTTGGAAATTGAAAGTTATTTTTTTTGCATTTTGGAATAATCTTTTTCTAAAAAATGAAAATTTTTACAGTCTTTAATTTTTTATTAACACAATAATTTGTCTATTTTTTCGTTATATAAAAAAAGTAAAACATTATGCACAAATATTTTAACGTAGCAGGTCCTTGCAGAGAGGACGAACATTATATGATAGATGCAACAGAGCGGTTGCACTATGAGTTGGAAAATCTTATTGAAAAGAATCAGTATTTTGCAGTTTCGGCATCCTCAAACTCTGGGAAAACTACTTTTGCGACAACATTGGTTAATAAAATCAATAATCAAGGAGATTTAGAGGCAGTATATTATTCTTTTAAAGATATTTCTACCGAAGAAAAGGCTATTGAAGACCTTTTTGATTCTATACAAAATGATAATAACGTAGAGAAAATGGTAGTTATATTTGATGATATAAATTGCCTGAATGATAATGCATTGCTATTGTTTTTAAGAATAATAAGAAACGGCTATATCCAAAGGTCTTTTGCTCCTTTTCCTTCATCAATAATACTGATTGGAAACCAAAGTAATATATCTCTAAAATTTAGAATTCGTTCATATTTATTGAGACTTGACAGCACAAGTCCATTTGATTTAATACACCAATTAGAATTGCGAAACTTCACCAAAGAAGAGGTGTATTTACTTTATAATCAGCATACTATGGCAACAGGACAAGTTTTTGAAAAGTCAGCAGTAGAACTTGTTTTTGAGCAAACACAAGGGCAACCTTGGTTAGTCAATGCCATCGCAAGGGAAGTGGTTGAAAAGCAATTGAAGAAAGATTTTTCTATTACAATTACCCCACAAATGATTGAAACTGCGATAAATACAATTATATTAAGGCGAGATGTGCATATTGACCAACTTTTAGATAAACTCAAAGATGAAAGGGTGAAGAAAATTGTTGAACCGATGATTTTGGGGGAAAGTGGAAACATTGAAAGAATGTCGGATGATTTTAATTATGTGCTTGATTTAGGGCTGATTAAAGTTGAAAAAAACGGTATTATGCCCGCCAATCCCATTTATGCAGAAGTGATTATCAGGACGCTTTCGTATGATTCCCAAGAAGATTTAGCCGAAAGTAAGCCTCTGTACCAAATGCCACGATATTTTCAAAATGATAGAATTGATATGGAACTGTTATTGACTGATTTTCAGCAGTTTTGGCGAGAAAATTCTGCCGTTTGGGAAGAGCGTTATCAATACAAAGAGGCAGCCCCACACCTGATTTTGCAGGC
>JAISTU010000128.1 GCA_031272415.1 Bacteroidales bacterium
GGTTGGTATCGGCGGCGATTGCGGATGGTGATTTGGAAACAATGGAAACGAGTACGCACCAGATTTGCGAACTTGAAAAAATTAGGTATTTCATATCAAACCGCATGGGAACACTGCAACACAAGAAAGAGTTATTGGCACACAGCCGGTAGCCCTATTTTGAGTGTATCAATTCCCAATGCTCAATTGAAAAAGAGTGGTTATATTTTCTTTAGTGACTACTATGCACAGTTGCGTCCTTTATAATTAGAGAACCGCCGTGTACCGAACGGTACGCACGGTGGTGTGAGAGGGCGGGGGAGAAATCCCCCTACCTACTTGATTAACATTTTTATTCCAAAATGCAAAAAAAACAATTCTCCATTCTCAAATTTTTATTTGCATCTCTCCCATGGTCTTTCTTCTTTGTTTTCGATGTAATTTATAAAAGATTGATTAAGAACACGATAGCCTCCGGGTGTAGGATAATTGCCTGTAAAATACCAATCTCCACAATGTTTTGGACAGGCTTTGTGCAAATCTTCAACTGTATTATATACAATTTCTATATCTGCGTGGATGTTTTCAGGTTTTACCAATTGGGCTATTTTTTGTGCAATATCTTCTTCTGTAAAAGGGGTATAAATTTCTTTTACATAATTGATAATCTGTTCTTTAGGAGCATTTTCTTGTTCTTTTGCTTTTTGATAAACATTTTCTATCACAGAATTTCTGCCGCTTTCTTTGAGCAAAGCAATTGCCGCTTGAAAAGCCACAAATTCACCCAAACGGCTCATATCAATACCGTAACAATCAGGATAACGAATTTGCGGGGCAGAAGATGCTATGACAATTTTTTTAGGACATAATCTGTCCAACATGCGTATTATGCTCTCTCTGATTGTAGTGCCTCTCACAATAGAGTCGTCTAAAACTACCAAATTATCTCTGTTTCGATTGACGGTGCCGTAAGTGATGTCATAAACGTGCGTCACCAAATCATCTCTTTGCTTATCTTGTGTAATAAAAGTTCTCAACTTCATGTCTTTGACCGCAATTTGGTCAAAACGAGGCATAATGAGCAAAATTTTATCTAAAAATTCGGGCGTAATGGAGTCAATATTTTTCAAAATTTTCTGTTTTTTAACCTCATTACAATGGTCTCTAAGGGCGTCAAACATGCCGTTAAATGCCACCAATGCAGTATTGGGAATGTATGAAAAAACAGTATTAATTAAGTCATTATCAATTGCTTTTAAAACAGAAGGCAACAAAAATGCCCCCAATTGTTCCCTTTCTTTATAAATATCCTCATCTGTTCCGCGTGAAAAATAAATCCGTTCAAAAGAGCAAGGAGTAGGTTGGGCTTGTTTTCCGCAAGGTTTAACCGAAAAATGACCATCTCTTTTAATGATGGCAGCATGTCCGGCGGGTAATTCGTTAATATCTTCTGTCTGCAAATTGAATGCCGTTTGAATGGCAGGACGCTCGGAGGCAAACACAATCACCTCATCATTTTGATAATAGAATGCAGGACGTATGCCATGCGGGTCGCGAACTATAAAAGCATCTCCATGTCCCAACATGCCCGCCAAAACATAACCACCGTCCCAATTAGAAGACGCATTTTCCAATATTTTGTGCAAATTGATATTTTTTTGAATTTGAGTAGAAATTTCAAATTTGGACAAACCTTTTTGCTTAAATTGTTCATACAATTCATCATTTTCCTTATTTACATAATTGGCAATTGTTTCCAAAAGTGTAATTGTGTCGGAAGTTTCGATGGGATGTTGCCCCAGTTGTACTAATTCATTAAAAATTTCATTGGTATTGGTGAGATTAAAATTGCCTGCCACCACAATAGACCTTGAAATCCAATTGTTATGAATAATAAAAGGATGCAACGCATTGAGGTCATTTTTTCCAAAAGTACCATACCGCAAATGCCCTAAAAACAGTTCGGCTGAAAATTTAAGATGCTCTTTTATCCAATCAACGTCCTGCAAAAGCAAAGGATTTTTGTCTGCAATTTGTTGAATTTTGTCATACTCTGGCACAAAACAGTCTTGTATTGAGGCGGGCGAATTAGACCGCAATCTATCAATATATTGCACGCCATATTTAGCGTCAAATTTTACAGCCGCAATTCCTGCGCCGTCTTGTCCGCGGTTATGCTGTTTTTGCATCAATAGATACAATTTATCATATCCCCAAAACGCAGAACCGTATTTTTGAATGTAATAATCTAACGGCTGCAACAACCTTAGCAGAACTATTCCGCACTCATGTTTTATACTATCGCTCATTCTTTAATTTTTACTTTAATTTTTAAATATAATGATAATCCTTTTACAAAAATACACTTTTTTTTCAGTTGAGAGTTGAAAATTAAAAGTTGAGAGTTTTTTTCAGAGTGTAAAGAAATTTACGATTTTGAATTTACGATTGTAGATTGTTTTTCGCTTTTTGTATTTTTGCGCAAAAACATTCTAAAAAATGAGTTGCTTTTTACACCTTTTAGAACAATTTTCTCCTAAAATGCAAAAAAAAACTCTCCATTCTCAATTCTCCTTTTTCCCTTGATTTGCGACTGCCTCCATCTGTTTTTGAAGAGTTTCTTCATCGGCTAAAAAATAATCTTTGAGCAGATTGAATTGTGTATCAAATTCAAAAACATATGGTATTCCTGTGGGCAGATTGAGTTTAATAATTTCTTCGTTAGAAATATTTTTAAGATATTTAACAATCGCTCGGAGACTATTTCCGTGGGCAGCAATTATAATTTGTTGATTTTCAATTAGTTTTACTTTAATTTCGCTTTCCCAATAAGGAATAATTCTATCCACTGTATCTTTGAGCGACTCTGTGGCAGGTTTTGCGGCAGGGTCATCAATGTTTGCATATCGCGGGTCATTATTAGGATGTCGCGGGTCATCTGCCGGCAGTGGCGGCGGACAAATATCGTAACTTCGTCGCCATAGAAGCACTTGTTCTTCACCATATTTTTCCACCATTTCACGCTTGTTGAGCCCTTGCAAAATGCCGTAATGTTTTTCATTTAATCTCCACGTTTTTTGAACAGGCAACCACAACAAATCCATTTTATCCAACACCTCGTTGAGCGTTTTGATTGCCCTTTTGAGGTAAGAAGTGTACGCAAATTGAAAGCAAAATCCTTTTTCTTTGAGTGCTTTACCTGCATTTTGGGCTTCCTCAATACCTTTTGGGGACAAATCAACGTCTGTCCAGCCCGTAAATCGATTTTCTTTATTCCATTGGCTTTCGCCGTGTCTGATGAGTACTAATTTATACATACTTAACTATCTTATTTCTACTTTTTTAATGATATTTTGACCTAATTTTTGGTTTAATTTTTCTTTAATTTCATTTTTTCTCATTTGCAACTCCATTTTTACTACCGGTGAATTGGTATATACAAAAAACGTGCCTTCTTTGAAAACAACAGAAGTAGTATATTGTGATAAACCATTGCCTACCAGTTCGTTCCAAATTTCTTTGGCTTGCTTTTCAACTTTTACTTTTAAATAATCGTCTGCAAAACCATATTTTTTTAAAAACGACAAAAATGCCTCATTTATTGTATGCTCTGTTTTTTGTTCCATATAATTTATCTTTTATCTTTACTATATAATTGCCATAGACTTGCTCCCAAAAGGACAACATTCATTGAGGTTAAAATAACGACCGGTCTCCACACCATTGCCCAGCCGACTCCTTTGAGCATAATGTCTCGCAATGCAGTAATAAACCATTTGGCTGGCATTAAATGGGAAAGCCATTGCAACAGAATAGGCTGATTTTCAATGGGAAATATAAAATCTGACAGCAATAAAGTCGGCAAGAAAAATCCTAATAAACACGACAGCATTGCCACTTGTTGCGTATTGCTGACAACTGCCAAAAGCACTCCCAATGAACAAGATGTGAACATAAATAAAAAACATACCAACAAAAGTAACGCAATATTGCCCTCTATCGGTATGCCGAAAATGATAACGCCTAATGTGATCACTATTGCAGTGCAAATGAGGGACATAATCATATACGGTAAAATTTTGGCAATAATGATAACCAATTGATGTGCAGGCGAAATGATGAGCATTTTCCAACTGCCGTTTTCCCGCTCGGAGGCAAGCGATACCGCTGCCATAAGTGAGGTTACAAGTATCATTATCAACGCAATATTGCCAGGAATGAACATGTAGGCACTTTTGAGTTGAGGATTGTACCTCATTTGTATTCTAAATTCTATCGGTTCTACCTCAATATCAGCATTTTGCAATGATTTTTCATGTAAAGAAATCATTTGTCTCGCATAGCCGACCAATGTGGTGGAAATGTTGGGGTCAGAAGCATCCGTAATGAGTTGAATTTGAGCATTTTTATTGATTGTTAGTGCATAATCATAATCTTGCGGAATGACCAAAATCATTTTAATTTTACCCTCCCTGAAAGCCGTTGCAATGTCTTCTTTTGAGTCTAAAAATTGTTCTACTTTAAAAAAATCAGAATGTAAAAAACTGTTAATCAATGATTTTGATTGACTCGTTTGTGAATAATCCAACACCGCAATTGGTGCGTCATAAATTTCTGTCCGTATGGCATACCCAAAAATCAACACCAAAATAACAGGAATTAATAAGGTGAACAGCATTGTTATTTTGTCTAACAAAACATGACGTATTTCCTTGATTAAGATTGCTTTAAATGTATTTGTGGTATTGTTTGCCATTTTTATTGATTTAATTGGTTAAATTAACTATTTTTTGAAATAAATCATTCATATTCAACACATTATGTTGTTCTTTGAGTTCGGAAGGATTGCCAATAATTTTAATTTGTCCTTGATTCATGATACAAATTCGATTACAATATTCTGCTTCGTCCATGTAATGTGTTGTAACTAAAACAGTTATACCATTTCTGGCGGCTTCATAAATCATATTCCAAAACTCTCTTCTCACCAAAGGGTCAGCCCCCGAAGTCGGCTCATCCAAAAAAACAACCTCCGGCTGATGCAAAATCGCAGTGGCAAAGGATAGTTTTTGTTTCAATCCCAACGGCAACGAAACCACCTTTTTATTGGCATAATATCGGATGTCCAAGCGAGCAATAATGTTCAAAATTCTTTTCCTTAGCAATTGACGGTCAAGGCGATATATAGTTCCAAAGAGTTCCATATTTTCAGTGATGGTCAAATCTTCATAGAGTGAAAATTTTTGACTCATATACCCAATATGTTTGCGAATTTCTTTTCCTTGTGTAAGAATATCGTAACCACAGACTTTTGCTGTGCCCGCAGTAGGCATCAAAAGTCCGCACAACATACGTATAGTTGTTGTCTTCCCTGCGCCATTTGCCCCAAGAAAGCCAAAAATTTCTCCTTTTGCAACCTCAAAAGATATGTCATCCACGGCAATAAAATCCCCAAATTTTCTTTTAAGTCGCTCTGCTACAATATTATACACCAAATTATCCTGCATTCAATTTGAAAATATATAAATTACAAAGATACACCTTTTCTTCAATTAAAAATTAAAAACTTTTTTTTATTGAGAATTGATAATTAAAAATTGAGAATTATTTCAGAGTGTAGATTTTTTTTGCATTTTGAGAGAAATTTGTTCTAAAAATGGAGACATTATTCCCGATTTTGATAATTCCTTCAGCCCACATTCCTAATTCAACAAATCCGTTATGACTTTTATTGCCAAATGAAATTCCCCAAGCATTTACTTGCTAAAAGATATATTTACTTGATAATCAATATCTTTACTATTCTTCTTCCAATCCAAGTGAAATACGTTTTCGGCGTACATCTACCTCCAAAACTTTTACTTTTATTTTTTGGTTTAATTTGAACACTTTGCTGGGGTCATGCACATATTTTTTCCCCATTTGACTAACGTGCAACAAACCGTCTTGATGAACACCAATATCCACAAAACAGCCAAAAGCCGCAATATTGACCACCACACCTTGCAATACCATACCTTCTTGAAGGTCAGTGATTTGTGAAATATTATGGTCAAATTCAAAAAGATTAAACTCCTCACGCGGGTCTCTGCCCGGCTTTGAGAGTTCTTTCATTATATCTTTTAGTGTTGGAATGCCTGCTTTTTCAGTTACAAATTCATTGATATTGATTTGTTTACGTAAATTTTCATCATTTACCAAATCTTCAATATTACAATTGAGAGATTTTGCCATTTTTTCAACAATAGCATAACTTTCAGGGTGTACTGCACTGCGGTCTAATGGATTACGTGCATCATTTATTCTTATAAATCCTGCCGCTTGTTCAAACGCTTTTTCGCCGAAACGAGGCACTTTTTTGAGTTCCGCTTTACTCTTAAAACCTCCATTTTGATTGCGATATGCGACCACATTTTTTGCCAATGCCGCCCCAATGCCGGATACATGCGACAACAATTCTCCGCTGGCTGTATTGACCTCAACACCCACCGCATTGACACAACTATCCACTGTCTCCGCCAATGATTGTGCTAATTTTTTTTGATTGACATCATGCTGATATTGCCCTACTCCAATGGATTTGGGGTCAATTTTTATCAATTCAGCCAATGGATCCATCAATCGCCTGCCGATAGAAACAGCCCCTCTGACGGTAATATCATAATCAGGAAACTCCTCTCGCGCCAACGCAGAAGCAGAATAAACAGAAGCACCATTCTCATTAACCATTACAATGATTGGTTTTTGCTCAAAATCAACATGTTGCACAAAATATTCCGTTTCTCTGCCTGCCGTTCCATTGCCTATTGCGATGGCTTCCACTTTGTATTTTTTTGCTAAATCTTTGAGTGTATCATTTGCCTTATGTACCTCAATATGAGGCGGATGCGGATAAATAGTCGCATTGTCCAACAAAGATCCATATTTATTCAACACCACCACTTTGCAACCTGTGCGAAATCCGGGGTCTATCGCCATGACCACCTTTTGACCGAGCGGTGCCGCCAACAACAATTGACGTACATTGCCCGCAAAAACACGTATAGCCTCTTCGTCTGCCCTTTCTTTTGCCATCTGGCGAATTTCGGTCTCCATTTGTGGCTGTAAAAGACGTTTATAAGCATCTTCTATTGCGTCTGCGACCACATCTGTGGCTTCACTTTCGCCGTGTAAATGAATATCATCCAACATTTCAAGGGCAGTAATCTCGTCAGGCTCAATTTTTAGTCTCAAAAAACCTTCATCTTCGCCTCTAAACATCGCCAAAATGCGGTGTGATGACGCTTTTTTTGCCAATTCGGTATTATTAAAATAAATGCTATATTTTTCACCCTCATCTTCTTTATTTTTAACTACTTTTGAAACGAAATTACCTTTGTTTACAAATAAACGTCTCAATTTGGCACGTGTAATTTCGTGTTCGCTAATATTTTCGGCAATAATATCGCTTGCCCCTTCGATAGCCTCTTCTTCTGAATTGACGCCTTTTTGGGGGTTAATATATGCCTTTGCCCATTGACGGATGTCGCCTTTTTTCTGGTTATAGATAGTGATTGCCAGCGGTTCAAGTCCTTTTTCTTTGGCAATGCTTGCTTTTGTTTTCCGCTTGGGCTTATAGGGCAAATAAATGTCTTCGAGTTCGGGCAAAGTTTGTGCTTTTTCAATTTTTGCCTTCAATTCGGGCGTTAATTTACCTTGTTCGTTGATGGTTTTCAATATAGTTGCTCTTCTATCTTCAATTTCCATCAATTGTTTAAAGCGGTCTCTGATGAGTAAAATTTTCACCTCATCCATGCCTCCTGTAGCCTCTTTTCGATAGCGTGCAATAAAAGGTACAGTTGCTCCTTCGGCTAACATTTCCAATACATTAGCCACCTCTGCCGCTCTCAAATTCAATTCTTGTGCAATTCTATGTGCAAAATCCATATCTAAATATTTAAAATACAAAAATACACCTTTTTGACAATTAAAAATTAAAAAACTTTTTTTTTCAATGGAGAATGGAGAATTATTTTTTATCCAATTTTAGAACGTTTTTATCCCAAAATGCAAAAAAAATCTCTCCACTCTAACTTTCTCTTTTCAACTCTCAACTCAAAAAAATGTGTATTTTTGTATTTTGGTATAGCAAAAAAAGGTAATACAGATAAAAAGAGGTATCTGATTTTATTTGAATTTCTGCAAAGGTTTTTTTTGGAGATGTACAATCATAAAAAAAACTTATTTTGCAATACCTAATTCAAAAAGAAGTAAATGAGCGAACAGGAAAATATAGAAGATAAACAACAAGAAGAGTTGTCGGAGGCAGCAATACGCCAGCAACATGAGCAGGAAACCAATCTGCAAAAGATACTTCACATTCAGAGTATGTTTGAGGATTGGTATATAGACTATGCTTCCTACACGATTTTAGAGCGGGCAGTGCCTTACATTTATGATGGTTTAAAGCCCGTTCAGCGGCGTATTTTGCACGCAATGAAAGAAAAGGAAGACGGACGTTACAACAAAGTAGCCAATATTATTGGGCATACAATGCAATATCATCCGCATGGAGATGCTTCTATTGGCGATGCGTTGGTCAATTTGGGGCAAAAAAATCTACTCATTGATACGCAAGGAAACTGGGGCAATATTCTCACCGGAGACGTTGCCGCCGCCCCCCGTTATATAGAGGCAAGGTTGACCAAATTTGCGTTGGAGGTCGTTTTTAACCCCAAAACAACGGCTTGGAAAAGTTCATACGACGGCAGAAATAAAGAACCGATATTTTTGCCGGTCAAATTTCCGCTCCTTTTGGCACAAGGGGCTGAAGGAATTGCTACTACGCTCTCTTCCAAAATATTACCTCATAATTTTAATGAGTTAGTGGACGCATCTATTGCCGTTTTGGAGAACAAAGATTTCACCATTTATCCTGATTTTCAAACCGGTGGTTATGCAGATATAAGCAATTATAACAACGGAAAACAAGGAGGCAGAGTCATCGTAAGGGCAAAAATTGTGCAAGTGGATAAGAAAACGCTCGCCATTACCGAAATTCCTGCCGAAACGACTACCGATTCTTTGATAGAAAGCATTTCAAAAGCAGTCGAGCGGAGCAAAATTAACCTCAAAAAGATTTTTGATAATACCGCCACAACTGCCAATATTGTTTTACATTTGGCGCCCAATACGTCGCCTGACCAAACCATTGATGCTTTGTACGCATTCACGGATTGTCAAAAATCAATTTCTCCCAATGCTTGCGTAATTGAGAACAATAAGCCACTTTTTACGGATGTGAAATATATTTTGCGTCAAAATACGTTCAATACGGTTGAATTGTTGCGTAAAGAATTGGAAATTTTGCTCTCCGAATTGGAAGACCAATGGCATTGGATTTCACTTGAAAAAATCTTTTTTGAACAGAAAATTTACAAAGAATTAGAAAAGGATAAAGAGTCTTTTGATTCTCAAATTGATGGCATTGAGCGGGCATTTGACCCCTACAGGGCAATGTTTAAACAAAAAATTACGCGAGATGATGTTCTCAAATTGACAGAAAAACCTGTTCGTAAAATTTCAAAATTTGACATCAAAAAAGCCGAAGAACAATTGCAAAATATTGAAACTGACATAGATGAGGTTAATAATCATTTGCAACATTTGATAGATTATGCCATCAATTATTTCAAACAAATTAAGAAAAAATACGGCACAGGGCGGGAGCGTAAGACCGAAATTCGCAGTTTTGACAAAATTTCAGTTCCTGCGGTGGCGGTTGCCAATCAAAAGTTGTATGCAGATTTTGAAAACGGATTTGCAGGCATAGGTTTAAAAAAGACGGAAGCACAATTTGTTTGCGACTGTTCGGATATGGATGAGATTATTGTTTTCAGAAAAGACGGTACTTTTGTGGTTTCAAAAGTGGCTGATAAACAGTTCGTTGGAAAAGGAATTATTCATATTGATGTTTTTTCACGCAATGATGACCGCACGGTGTATAATGTTGTTTATTCTAACGGCAAAAATGGTCCCGCTTTTGTAAAACGGTTTTCAATCGGAGGCATTACGCGAGATAAAGAATACGTGATTACGCAAGGCAAAGAAGGCTCTCAAATTCTGCATTTTACTGCCAATAAAAACGGTGAAGCGGAGACCATACGTGTCAATTTGTTCCCCAAATCCAATCTGCGTAAAAAGTCTTTTGACTTCGATTTCAGCACATTAGCCATTAAAGGGCGGTCTGCAAGAGGCAATATTTTGAGCAAAAATTCTGTCAAAGATGTTCGCATTCTCAAAGAGGGTGTTTCTACTTTATCGGCTTTGGGAGTTTGGTACGATAGAACGGTTAATCGGCTCAACACGGAAGGCAGAGGTGAAAAGTTGGGCGACTTTTTAGGCGATGATAAAATTATAGCATATTATCTATCAGGCTATTACAAAATTACAGGTTTTGATATTAGCACTCATTTTGATGATGATTTGCTGTATATCGAAAAATTGAACAGCCAAAAACCTATTACTGCGGTTTATTTGGATGGCGAAAAGAAAAAATATTTTCTCAAACGTGCTTTGCCGGAAATAAGCGACAAAAAAATAGAATTGGTATTTACAGACCAAAAACAAGAATGTAAACTATTGTCTATCAACTATTTACCGCAAATTGAAATTGTTTATTATCTCAAAGACAAGAAAAATAAACTCACTGAAATTATCAATGCAGCAGAATTTGTTGATATTATGAGAATCAAAGCCAAAGGTAAGCGTATCCCATTCGATAATATATTGTCTGTCAAAGAGTTAGAGCCGTTGCCCTACACTCCGCCACAAACAGAAAACAATTCACCTGATGACACAGTTCTATTGAGTGAAAATACTCAACAAGAAGATGAAAATTGGGAAGATTTTTCAATAGAAAATGGCGTACAAGGAAGTTTGTTTTAAGAAAATAAGTGCGTATTTTCAGAGTGTAGATAATTGATTATCAACATTGTACTGTAGGGGCAAGGTATGCCTTGCCCACTTATCAATTAAAAATAAAATCTTGAAAATCTTGAAAATCATAAAAATCATTCCAAAATCATAGTTCAGACAA
>JAISTU010000131.1 GCA_031272415.1 Bacteroidales bacterium
ATGCTTTAACTATTAAGGTAAACCAAAGTGTAACACCCTCTTCTTTAGTGGCAGGATGGAATGAAATTACACTGGCGACACCTCACACGTTTGACACTTCAAAGTATACCTTTATCGGGTATCATGTTGAAGGTGCTGCCGGCTCATTTCCAATTTCACTTGCCGCTGCCAACAATGTCAAACAGAGTTATTATACTTCGGGGGCTACATTTTCTCTGACTAATATGTACAACATAGCAAGTTCCGGGTACGCATTTCTTATCAGAGCGACTGTAGACACAGTAACTACTCCGGCTTATGAAGAAGTACAATTGAGTGAAGTTGTAATACCGCATTATTTAGTTGCCGGTAATCAGCAGACAGTTGGAGCAACAATCAAAAACACAGGGTCGGTCAATATTACATCTGTTGACATGCAATATACTATTGGCTCTGATGTTTCGACGGTTGAAACAATTACAGGTTTAAATATTGCTCCGGGCAATTCAGCAACCATCACTTATCCAACTCCTTACACTTTTAGTGCTCAATACTATCCAAGTGTTGAGGTAACAGTATCCGATCCCAATGGTGTTGCTGATGATATTTCTGACAACACAGGAGACCTTGCAACACATGTCAGCACTACTGCAACACAGCGCATAGTTTTGCATGAGGTATTTACTTCCTCTACTTGCGGACCTTGCAAAGCGGGCAATGAAAAATTAGCAACCGTCATCAACCAAATCAATGATGACACCAAATGGGCAACCATTAAGTATCAGGTCAATTGGCCCAGTACAGGCGACCCTTATTTCACAATGGAAGGCTATGAGAGAGTTAAATATTATGGTATCAATTCTGCTCCTGACCTTGTAGGAGATGGCGGATGGAAGTTTTGGGATAATCCATATTATTATACACTTGCCGATTTTACTACAATGTACAACTTACCTGCTATGGCAACTATGACCGCCAGCGCAGAGAGCAAAGTTTCTCAAAAAACAGTTGATTTTGAAGTAGAAATTACGCCTACTATGAATACAAACTCTTCCGATTTTGCATTTTTTGCGGCTATTGTTGAGAAAAAAACTACTGCAAATGTAAAAACCAATGGACAAACCTCTTTTGACTATGTAATGAAAAAATTCCTTACATCTACAGCCGGAGACCCCATTGGTGCCATGACCGCCGGCACAACAATGGCAAAAAAACAATATTCTTATACCTTTAATGGAGAATATAGATTGCCTGAGGCTGCAGTAAATTCAAATAATACCTACATTGGTATTCAACACGCCACAGAACATTCGGTAGAAGAGTTTAGCGATTTGATGGTAGTTTATTGGATTCAAAACACGGTAACAGGAGACGTTTTGCAAGCAGGGAAAGTAGATGCTACTCCCGACGGCACACCGGAACCTCCACGCGGAATTGATACTTATTTGCAAGGTGATGTCAAAATCAATGTTTATCCTAATCCTGCAACAGATAATTTGTATGTTGGTTTAGAATCGACAGAAGTTGTGATAGAACAATTAGATATATACAATCTGCAAGGTCAATGTGTAAAAACGGCTCTCAACAGTAGCCAAATCAGCACTTCTGACATTGCTTCGGGTATGTATTTATTGCGGATTATTACCAACAAAGGCATTACGACCCACAAATTTATAAAACAGTAGAATTTTCACATTTTAATAATATTAAAGTCAGCGGAGTCAATTTTGACTTCGCTGATATTTTTTTTGTAGAGTGGAGGGAATTTGATTATCAATATTTTACAAATTATTTTTGCTTATTTTTATAACAAATTTATCCCAAAATGCAAAAAAAATATGCGTCTTTTGGGGACAGGTGCTAAGGAAAGAGAAATTAACAAATATAAAAATCCTTATTTGTCAAAATACCCTTAGTAGCCTAAAACAGCGTCCTCCCTCTTACCCTTATTTTTTGTTAATAAGAGAATAAAGGTTAGAAAAAAGGCAAATAATGGAGACGTGGCACGCCATGTCTCTACAACAACAATGAGATTGAAATCTACACATAATTCATTGTCTCTACAAAAAAAACTTTCAATTTTCTATTTTCAACTCTCAACAAAAGAAAAAGTGTATCTTTGCATTTTATAGTTAAAATAGAATATACATTTTTTATATAGTATTTAATAAACAGAATATGAATACATTACACGTATCGGGTTCACCTCATGTGCATAGCAGTGAGTCAGTAAAGAAAATCATGTGGACGGTAGTAATTGCTTTATTACCAACACTTTTGGTTTCGTTTTGGTTTTTTGGTTTCAATGCAGTTCGCGTAACTGTGGTCAGTGTTTTGACCTGTGTTTTGCTTGAATGGCTATTGCAGCGTTTTGTTTTTAAGGGCAAATTGACCATTACGGATGGGTCGGCAGTAATAACGGGACTTTTGTTGGCGTTCAATTTGCCGAGCAATATTTCGTGTGGCATAGTGATAGTAGGGGCAATAGTAGCGATAGGGATTTCAAAGATGTTATTTGGTGGATTGGGGAAAAATCCTTTCAATCCGGCGTTGGTAGGGCGTGTGTTTTTGTTGATTTCGTTTCCGACACAAATGACTTCGTGGCCTAAACCATTGGAAAAATTGAGTAATTTTTTCTCTTTGGATGCGCAAACGGGAGCCACGCCTTTGGGAGCGGTGAAACAAGCGGTTGCAAAGGGTGAAAATTTGGCAGATGTGCTCAAAGGGTTGCCGGATTATATGCAATTGATGCTTGGCGATAGGGGCGGCTCTTTGGGTGAAGTAGCCATTATTGCTATCCTTTTGGGAGGTATTTTTATGTTGATAAGAAAGGTCATTACGTGGCATATACCTGTTTCATTTATAGGAACGACATTTGTTTTTGCGTTAATTTTGCATTTGATTGACCCTCAAATTTACATTGCGCCGTCTTATCATTTATTGTTTGGCGGTTTGATGCTTGGAGCGGTATTTATGGCGACCGACATGGTAACGTCTCCTATGAGTGCGTGGGGAAAAATTGTTTTTGGCATTGGCTGTGGATTGCTGACCATTTTGATACGCGTTTGGGGGAGTTATCCCGAAGGTGTTTCATTTGCGATTTTGATTATGAACGCTTTTGTACCGCTTATCAATAAAGGTCTCAAACCCAAAAAGTTTGGTTATCAAAAAGTGAGAAATTAGTAAAAAAAAAATTGATTAAATAGATAAAAAAATTATAAATATGGCTAAATTAGCATCGAATTTTAAGAATATTTTACTTTGTCTTTTAATTATTTCTGCTACAATGGCGGCGGTTTTGGGAGTAGTAAATCACATTACTAAAAAACCGATTGAAAAAGCACAAGCAGATAAAGACGAAGCCGCTTTGAAAAAAGTTTTAAATGAATACGACCGTTTGGAGGAAATACAATTTCCGTTGGAAGGTGCTGCACAAACCAATATTTTTAAAAAAGAACAAAAAGATACATTGTTACTTTATTTTGCATATAAAGGTAATGAATTGATTGGTTGTGCAGTAAAGACTTTTTCGGATAAAGGTTTTGGCGGACGCATCAAATTGGTAGTAGGTTTTTTGCCTAATGGTGATATTAAAAAGATTGAGGTACTTTCGCATACGGAAACACCCGGTTTGGGGGATAAAATGGAGGTTGGCAAGAGTACATTTCCTGAGCAATTTTTAGGGAAAAATCCTGCCAATTTCAAACTTACGGTCTCAAAAGACGGCGGTGATGTGCAAGCAATTACAGCCGCAACTATCTCATCTCGTGCATATTGTGATGCGGTAGAAAGTGCATATAAATCATTTATGAAATTGAAAGAAGAGAAAGGAGAAAAAAGCAATGAATAGTAAATGGAAAATATTTAGCAACGGTATTTTAAAAGAAAATCCAATATTTGTATTGGTGTTGGGCATGTGTCCTACACTTGGCGTAACTACTTCGGCTATTAACGGGCTGGGGATGGGTTTGGCGACCACATTTGTATTGATACTTTCAAACATCGCCATCTCTTCACTCAAAAATTGGATTCCCGACACAGTGCGTATCCCCGCTTTTATAGTGTTGATTGCCACTTTTGTAACGGTAGTGGATTTGTTGATGAAGGCATATATTCCCGATTTACATGCACAATTGGGTTTATTTATTCCTTTGATTGTGGTCAATTGTATTGTTTTGGGCAGAGCGGAGGCATTTGCGTCTAAAAATTCCATTGGCAATTCTTTCTTTGACGGTTTTGGCATGGGAATAGGCTTTACGTTGGCGTTGACTATATTAGGTTTGGTGCGGGAGTTGTTAGGGTCTTATTCGGCATTTGGACACAAAATTGTTGCCACAGACGGCATTTTGGTATTTGTGTTGGCACCGGGAGCCTTTTTTGCACTCGGACTGTTGCTCACAATTGTTAATGCCGTTAAAAAAAGTTAAAAAAGCAAGCAAAAATTTATGTTTCTTTTTCAAAATGGAATCAAAAAGCATCAAAAGCGTCAATTCAATTATAAAGGACGTGTAAGATATTCAGAATCAGGGAATAACGACATCCGAAGACAAAAAATTATGGACGGCGAAGAGAATCCGTCAGTTGATTTTTCCTCCCGTTTTCGTCATCGTGTAGCGCAATCTCGCAAAGCAAAACAAACTCCTTTGCTGAAAATTGCAGTGATGGTCGCTCTTTTGGTACTTTTATTATATTTTTTACTCAGATAGGACATAATGTCAGATATAATTCAATTACTTCCTGATAGTATAGCCAATCAGATTGCGGCGGGTGAAGTTATTCAGCGTCCTGCGTCTGTTGTTAAAGAGTTGATAGAGAACGCAGTAGATGCCGGTGCGACTTCTATTGATGTCATTATAAAAGATGCCGGCAGGACACTTATTCAAGTTATTGACAACGGCAGCGGGATGAGTGAAACGGATGCAAGGCTTTGTTTTGAGCGTCATGCTACTTCAAAAATTAAAAAAGTGGAGGATATTTTTAACATTCAAACCAAAGGATTTCGCGGGGAAGCGTTGGCATCTATTGCGGCTGTGGCACAGGTGGAACTCAATACACGCACTGCCGATATGGAATTGGGGACTTCGGTTATCATTGAGGGCAGCAAATGTACGCAACAAGAGGCTTGCAATTGTGCAGTCGGCACGTCATTTATTGTTAAAAATTTGTTTTTTAATGTTCCTGCGAGGCGAAATTTTCTCAAAACAGAGCGTGCCGAATTGGGGCATATTCAAGACGAATTTATACGGGTGGCGTTGGTGCATGCTAATGTTGCATTTACGCTCAATCATAATGGAAAAGTGATTTATAATTTACCTAAATCTACGCTTAAACAGCGCATTGTCAACACTTTTGGGTCGGTGTATAATTCGCGTATTTTTCCGCTTGATACTCAATGTGATGTGGTCAATGTGGTGGGTTTTATCGGCAAGCCTGAATTTGCACGAAAAACGCGTGGAGAACAGTATTTATTTGTAAATGAGCGATTTATAAAACATCCTTATTTTAATCATGCTGTTGTCAGTGCATTTGAATCCGTTATCCCGCAAGAGCATTTTCCTACGTATTTCATTTATTTACAAGTTAATCCGCAATCTATTGACATCAATATACATCCTACCAAAACGGAGGTAAAATTTCAAGATGAACGACTGATTTACAGCATTTTACATTCGGCAGTGAAAAAAAGTATAGGCAATTTTCACCTCAATTCACAAATTGATTTTGAAAACGTTTCACCTATTGAATTTTCGACCGCCAATATCCATTCTCAACCCAAAATTCCCCAAACAGTGAGCAATCCAAACTACAATCCTTTTGCAAACAGCGGCGGCAGTAGCGGGCGACAAAATGAGTGGAAACCAACAGTAGTGGCAGACGGATGGCAAAAAATTTATGAAAGTATCAAAGAAAATATCCCCGAAGTTCCTACTCAAGAAAATATAGAACAAATTGATAATCAACAACTTGTAGAAGATACATCGCAAATTTCAGACAATGTGAATGATATTTCTCTCTTTCAGACACAAAATAAGTACATTATCGCCAAAACAAAATCCGGTTTTGTGGTCATTGAGCAAGAAGCCGCTTTGGAAAGAATTTTATTTGAAAGAAATATTAAATACATTGAAAATCAGCCTTGTACAAGTCAAAAATTATTATTTCCCGAAACATTGGTCTTCACTGTGCAAGATGCAGAAATTATCAATGAATTATTGTCCGAATTTACCCGTTTAGGCTTTGAAATAGAGCCTTTTGGGAACAATACATTTATTTTGAATGCCGTGCCACCGGAATTGGGGGATAAAAATGTGCAAGAAATTATCGAACAATCTTTGGAAGCCTATAAAAATAACCTTTTATCGCTCAAAATCAGCAAAAAAAACAACCTTGCACACTCTTTTTCACGCTCACTTTGTCATCAAAAGAAAAATCAAATTTTGACCACAGAAGAAATGCAATCGCTTGTAAATGAACTGTTTAGTTCTCAATCCCCACAAATCTCTCCCAGTGGTAGAAAAATTTGTCTTCTCTTTAACGAAAATGAATTGATGAGACTTTTCCGCTGAAAATTAGAGTGGAGAGTAATATCAAAATGTAGCAAAAACAGTCCATTGCATAAAAGTGGAGATTGCGGGGAGTGCCCGCAATGACGGTGGAGAAAGAAAGGCACAGATTTTAGAACAAATTTGTGCGAAAATGCAAAAAAATAATCTCTCCGCTCTACACTCTGAAAAAAAATGTATTCTATTTTACAATAAATTCTTAAAACAGTCGTTGTTAAGAATTATGGACAATTTAGAACGAGCAGATGAATTAAAAATTGTAACATCTTATTACAGAGAAATACAGGGCATATTAAAAGAACGCGGGATTGAGCATCAACGCAGAGCAGATGTCAGTAAAGCGTTTCGCATAGCACTTAATGCCCACAAAGACATGAGAAGACGTAGCGGAGAACCTTATATCATTCATCCTTTAAACGTTGCATTGATAGTTTTAAAAAGGATGAATTTAGGGGCTACTTCGGTAATTTGTGCCTTATTGCACGATGTTGTGGAAGATACGGATTATACATTAGACACAATAGAAGAAATTTTTGGACAAGAGATAAAAGAAATTATTGACGGTTTGACAAAAATTGATACTGTCCCTGACCACGACCAGTCTCAACAATTTGAAACTTTTCACAAAATTTTGTTTTCAATGAGCAAAGACCCCAGAGTAATTTTGATTAAATTGGCTGATAGACTGCACAATATGCAAACATTATCTTCTATGCCGGAGGAGAAACGCAAAAAAACGGCTGCCGAAACAACCTATTTTTATGCTCCTTTGGCACATAGATTGGGTTTTTTTAGTATCAAAAGCGAACTCGAAGACCTTGCCATGAAATATCAAGACCCCGGCGGTTATGAATTTATTGAAGATAAAATTAAAAATACAGAAGCCGAAAGAAGCACTTTTATTGAAGAATTTATTGCACCTATTAAAGCATCATTAGAAAAAAAAGGTTTTCATTTTGAAATTTCAAGCAGAATTAAATCCATTTACTCCATTTGGCAAAAAATGGACAAAAAACGCATTCGGTTTGAAGAAGTGTATGATTTATTTGCCATAAGGATAGTGATTGATGTGCCACAAGAGCATGAAAATTCTACTTGTTGGACCGTATTTTCCACAGTAACAGATATTTATCAACCGGATTACAGTCGGCTGCGAGATTGGATTACAAATCCCAAAGCAAATGGATATAAAGCATTGCATATCACGGTAATAAGTCAAACAGGCAGAAAAGTAGAGGTGCAAATTCGCTCCTCTCAAATGGATAAAATTGCTGAAAATGGATTTGCGGCTCATTGGATTTATAAAACAGATGAAAATCAACAAAATAAACCCGATGAACAAGGGGTCGAAAAATGGCTCGCAGAAATAAAAGAAAAATTGCAAACAAGTGAAAATATTGGCGACCAAATTGGTGTTATGAAAAACGATTTTTACACCACCGAAATTTCAGTTTTTACAACCTCAGGTGCAGTAGTCAAAATGCCTAAACATTCAACAGTGATTGATTTTGCCTATCGTACCAACTCCACTTTGGGCGATTATTGTATTGGTGCCAAAATCAATAACCGATTGGTGCCACTGCATGAGGAGTTGAAATCGGGCGACCAAATAGAAATTATTACCTCTCAAAAGCAAAAAGTACAACCACAATGGCGTAAATATGCGCATGTTGTGGAATCAATAAGTGGCATCGAAAAAGCACTCGAAAGAGAAGAAAATGCAAAAATAGAAACCGGAAAAGTCAATCTAAAAGATTTGATGAACAAAAATCATATTGACCCAACTGTAGAAAATGTGGAAAAATTGATGAACTTTGTAGATTGTAAAGACTTAAATGCTTTATATTTAGCCATTTATAATGAAAAAATAACAGAACAACATATCAAAAAATGCTTTTCTGTTTGGCGAGCATTTTATAAAATTACCTATATTTTAAAACCTTTGTGGCGATTGATAAAGAGTTTTTTTGGCTTTTTTTTGGTAGATAATATTACCACTCGACTGTCCAACAGCAATCCTTCCAAAGTTTTATTGGGAGAAAATGTGCAAGATATTAAGCGTACAATTGCCCCTTGTTGTCAGCCTGTGAGTGGAGACCCCATTATTGCTTTTGCTCATTCGGACAAAGAAATTGTAATACATCGCAGTAATTGTAGAAAAGCCCAAAAAGAAGCCGCTAAATTCGGCAATAGAATTATCAAAGCCAAATGGAGAGCCAATGAAGATTATGCCGAATTTTTGGCAGGAATAAATATACAAGGTGCTGATATAAAAGGAATTGCGAGCGAAATTATCAGCATAATTTACAAAGATTTTCAAATCAATTGTCGTTCACTCAATTTCCGCACAAGTGAAGGCATTTTTGAAGGTGAAATTACACTTTATATCAAAAATGTGAAAAACCTTACGCAATTGATAGACAAATTGCGCCGACTCGACGGCGTAACAAAAGTAGAAAGAATTAACTCTTATTACGATCAAAGTAAAAAAACAGAAAATTAAATATTTTTTCTATCTTTTTGCGTCTTCTATCAATTTATCGCCTTTTGCTTTAGCATCGGCGACCATTTGATTGGCTTTTTTCTGTGCTTCTGCGTTAGTTTTGTCTGCTTTTTTCTGTGCTTCTTCGAGCAATTTATCGGCAGCGGCTTTTTTGGCTGCTTTTTCTAACGGATTGGTTGTTGAGGCGACCATTTTATCGGCTTCGGCGCGGGCGTCAGATAGTATTTTGTCGGCAGCGGCTTTTTCTGATTTGAGCAATGCGTCTGCTTGTTTTTGTGCTTCGGCAACCAACGCATCTGCTTGTCTTTGAGCCTCTTGCAATGCCTTATTGACAGTTTCTTTGACCTGCTCTTTAACCTCTTCCACTTTTTCTTTGACCGTTTCTTGTAGTTGGTCTTTCATTTTGTCCAAACCAACATCAATTTTAGGCTTGTCGATAGTGCCTCCTATTTTAACGGCTAATTTTACCACATCGCTCTCATTAACAGGCAATCCCAATGCTTTGGCTTTTGAATTTAATTGTCCTAACATTGCCAATGCTTGTGTTCCCATAATAGATTTGGGAATATTTAGTAATGCACTGTAACTCAACGACTTATCTAATCCTACTGTTCCTTTTTCAACAGAAACTTCGGTTTTATCAATTTTGAAATCAAACGGAATGGTGGTCATTTTGCCGTCTTTGACAGCGTAGGAAACCTTTACATCCCTGAGCGTTAAGTTTTTAAATTGCTCAATTTTCAGCGCATTTGCCACCTCCATCAGTCCGTCTGCACCTTTGATACTGAGGTCGGTAAGACTTAGTATTCCATTGAGATTGACGGTGTTATAATCCATTTGCATAGTTTCTTTCAAATCCGTATTTCCGTTGAGTGTCAAAGAAACACGTCCGTCTGCATTTTTCAAAATCGGCATAAATTTATCAAACAATCCAAATGTTTTACACAAATCTTTTGGAGATATTTTATTGATTATCACGTGAATATCTGCATTTCCACGATTGATTTGCGGAGTCTGATAATAACCGTTCACTTTTATATCACCTTTGAATAAACCGGCTGCTAAATTTTTGATAGTCAATTTTTTATCTGCTATTGCACAAGCCAGAGCCGCATTATCCATTTCCAAATTGTCATAGATCAGTTTTACAATATTTAAATTGGCTGTAATATTCAGATTATCAGGCACTTGTATCAAAGAAAGCGGTTCTTCTGCCTCCTGTGATGCTGTTTCTGTTTGAGTTGCGGATGCAATGGGTTGAGATGCAAAATCATTGATATTCAAATAATTAGAACTTACTGCCAAATTGCCTTTCAAAACACCTTCATCTTTGATTAAATAAGGTAAATAATTTTCAACTTTTCCCTTGATAGAGAGGTCATTACGTCCAAATTTAAGAGATAATTTCTGCAAATCGGCAAATGCGGACGAAAAAACCAATTTTGCTTCCGCAATACTCACATCTTGGTCAAATATATCCGTATTTTTAAGCAAAAGATTGGCAATATCCAATGTTCCTTTGGCATCAAATTGAGTATATTGCTCCTTCTCAATGTAGGAAAGCAAACCCTTGAGCGTTACATCCATTTTAAAGATACCATTGAGGTCGGTGCTATTTTCGAGCGGATACACCTTTTTAATATCCGCCAAATTAAGCGTCCCTTTCAAAGCAACATCCAAATTAGGGTCGCTAATGGGCGTTTTTATCAATGCAAAAATATCAAACGGATTGCTCAAAATATCAAAATGAAATTTAGGAATATCAATCACCGTATTGTCCAAACTGCCACCTTTGTTGCTCACTTTTGCGTCAATATTGATATTCGTAACCGCCGCTGGCAAAGAAGGATATTGAAACATCGCATTGCCAATCAACAACTCCAAACCAAAGGCAGGATAAAGGTCATCCGCCAATTTGCCTTTCGCAAATGCCGACAATGCAAGAGTGCCTTTTGTCCGAATATCGCTAAAATTTTTGGCGTAAATTGCCGGCACCAAAGACAATATATTTTTGAACTCATTTTGTTTGAGTTTCAATTGCATATCCATATCAATGCCGTCTTCGGGCAAAGCGACCCAACCTTCCAATTGGAGTGCTAATGAATTGATATTGATTTGATTATCTTTAAGTGTGAATTTCATGTTTTTCAAATCCGCATCTGCCTCTGTTTTCAATCCTAAAACGGCTTTTTTCAAATACGGTATCTTATTCATCTGAAAATCAACAGATTTTGTAGACAATTCCATAAAAACGGTAGTCAATTCATCCGATAAATCGCCCTTAAAATCAAAGTTCAAATCTTCCACATCACCATACATTCCCGCAGGAATATCCGCATAATGAGCATCAATGTGATTGAGTGTCAATTTATCTACTTTAAGATTGAACTCAATAGGCTCGGCTGTCGTATCCTCCTCCTGCAAAGAATCGGGGATAACAATGTCCCAGTTAGCAATCGTATCTTCATTGACTTTCAAGTTAATAAGTGCATCTGAAATGTTCAATTTTTTGAGATGATAAGTGGGTGAAAAAAGACTCATCAAATCAAAACAAACATCAAAATTACCAATTTTTGCCAAAGTATCGCCCTCAAAAACACCTTTGTTGAGAACAACTACATCTTCTATTTTCAATGTTGGATTGGGGAAATTACGCAAAACCGTCAGGCGAAAATCCCCAATTTCAATTTTCGCATTTAACATTTTATCTGCTTGTTTCAACGCAATATTGACCAACTGTTTTTGAAAAAACATAGGCAACACTATCAATACTATCAAAATCCCCAGCAGGCTAAATCCTGCTATCTTTAGACCCTTTTTTAATCCTTTCTTAGCCATCTTTTTTAACTAATTTTTTTAAATTTATATTACAAAAATGCAAAAATACACTTTTTCCTCAATTAAAAATTGAAAATAAAAAATTAAGAGATTTTTTTTTGCATTTTGGGATAAAAACGTTCTAAAATTTGTTTGAACCATAATTTTGACAAAATTTATGAGATGAACAAGATTTTATGTCATAATGTAGTGTCGTAATGTATTACTTTTCCTCATAAAACATTGATAATAAAATGTTTATATATTGTTTTTGTAGGGGCAACGGCATGTCTTACCCGCAAACGGACGAAGGGTGAAAGAAAACAAGGGCACAAAAATAATTCTCAATTAAAAAACTCTCTCAATTTTCAACTAAAAAGGCAATATTTTTCTTTTTTTTACGTTATATACTTTTATGAAGGTTCAAAAAAGGAACATGAAATTATTATTGAAATATTGTCTGATATTGTTTGCAGGGTGCAATATTGGGGTTGTTAATGCACAATATTCGGCACGAATTTACGGAAAAATTACCGATACATTGGGGCTTCCTTTGGATTTAGCCAATGTAGTGGTGGAAGGGATGCCAAAAATTGGAACATCTACTAATGAATCAGGCAGATATGAGTTGATTATTCCACACAATCAGCCTGTAACGATAGAGATAAGTTCGGTAGGTTATTTGCCTGTAAAAAAGACCGTTACAGTTGAGGCAGGCAAACGCTTACAAGTGTCTGTTTCATTGGTGCCTACTACGCTTTCGCTGCCGGACGTTACGGTGGGGGAACGGTCGCATTCTACCGATGGTTTAGAGCGTATCAATCCTAAACATATTCAAAATATTCCAGGCATGTCTTCGGGTGTGGAGGCTTTAATTAAGTCCTCCGGCTTAGGGGTATTTTCCCAAAATGATTTAAGTTCGCAATACAATGTTCGAGGAGGTAATTATGACGAAAATTTGATATATTTAAATGGTATTGAGATATATAGACCTTTTTTGATCCGCTCCGGGCAGCAAGAAGGATTGAGTTTTATTAACCCTGATTTGGTGTCTGCAATAAAATTTTCTTCGGGGGGATTTGATGCTTGCTATGGCGATAAAATGTCTTCGGTATTGGATGTGCGCTACAAAACACCATATTCTTTCGGAGGAAGCGTGTCGGGCAGTTTGGTGGGGGCGAGTATGCACTTGGAAGGAATTACCAAAAATAAAAAACTATCAGCCCTTTTGGGCGCCCGCTATCATGCCGGTACATACATGTTTAACCAATTGCAACAAAAAGGCGACTATAAGCCAAATTTTGCAGATGTGCAATTTTTGCTCAATTATCAACCCTCTGATAAAGTGGAGATTACATTTTTTGGAAATTATGCCAGAAATATTTATCGCCTCATTCCCACCAATCAAACCACTGTCATTGGCACTATCGGCGAGGCAATTGGCTTTGAAGTCGGCTTTGAAGGGCAAGAAATTGATGCCTATCAAACCATATTTTCTGCCTTAACAACTAAGTTTAATCTCAACAAAAACAATAACTTAAAACTTTTACTTGCTTATTTTAATTCCACCGAAAAAGAAACTTTTGACATCAAAGCGGATTATTGGATGGGCAAAGTAAACTCTTCTTATGGCTCGGACGATTATGGACAAATTATCTCTCCAAGAGCGATAGGGGCAGATTATCATCATGCACGTAACTTCCTCAATTCCAACATTTTCAATGCACAATTTCAAGGAGAACATTTAATCAAAAAGAACACACTCACTTGGGGCATTACCGCACAAGGAGAATTGATTGCAGACAAATTGAACGAGTGGCGACTTTATGACTCCACAGGTTATAGTTTGCCTTACGTACCTACAATTCCCGGCGACAGCGTGCCTTTGGACAGTCCCGCCAGATGGATTACAATGGGAGAAGATTATTTATTGACGGAAAATACCACTAATACATTGAGACTCAGTGCATTTATACAAGATAAATGGGAATTTGGTAACGAAAATCACAAATTTTTCCTTGTTGGCGGTGTTAGAATGGCTTATTGGACTTTAAATAATGAGGTTATTGTTTCGCCACGATTAAGATTGGCGTATTTGCCACAAAAAGCGAATTTGAAAAATTTGTCATTTTACATTTCCACAGGATTGTACTGTCAGCCGGCATTTTACAAAGAAGCAAGGCGACCGGACGGAACACTCAATTACAACATCAAAGCCCAAAAATCCTATCATCTTATTGTAGGTGCAGATTATTTATTTTCCATTGCTCGTCGTCCGTTTAAATTTTCTTCGGAAATTTATTACAAAAATCTGCAAAACTTAATAACATATACGCTTGAAAATGTGAGAGTTATATATTCAGGTGAAAATAATTCAAAAGGTTATGCGGTCGGTATTGACGCCAAATTGAGCGGAGAAATTGTGCATAACTTGGAATCATGGCTTACTTTTTCATTGATGCAGAGCAAAGAAAAGATAGACGGAGCGGATACATTTTCGTTTCGCCCTACTGACCAGCGGTTTTCTATCAATCTTTTTTTCCAAGACCGCGTGCCGAAATTACCCATGCTCAAAGCACACGTTAACTTATTGTATATGACTGCATTACCGTTTTGTCCGCCCAATAGTACGACTTATTCTTTGCGTGGAAAACCCTATTTTAGAGCCGATATAGGATTTTCGTGGCAATTTATAGACGGCACTACCCGCTTGGCAAAGAAAAATCCTTTCAAATTTTTGCAGGCTGCCTTCCTAACGCTTGAAATCAATAATTTATTTGATTACGACAACACTTTGGGATATACATGGATTAACGACTGGCAAAAAACTTATTACGCCATCCCTAATTACTTGACTCCCAGAATATTTAACGTCAAATTGAGATTTGAATTTTAAATTTTTTTAGTCAAAAATCGCACACAAAAAAAGGGACTGCTATAAAAACAGTCCCTCAACATATATGACATGTATAAAAAAGAGTATTATCTAAACTATTCTTCCGGCACAATATCCAATGTAAGTTCTACATTGATTTCTTTGTGCAGGGGTATATTGATTTTATGTTGTCCTAATTCTTTGATATGTCCGCCGGGTATGTTGATTTTTTTTCTATCAATTTCAATATCATATTGATTTTTAAGGGCTTCTGCCACCATAGCATTGGTAACTGACCCATAAACTGTTCCTTCGCTGGAGGATTTCATTTTGATTTTCAATAAAACATCTCTCAATTTACCGGCTAATAAATCTGCTTGTACTTTTGCTTGCTCCAATTTATGGCTGCGTTGCCTGAGCATCTCTTGAAGTACTTTTTTATTAGAATCTGTGGCAGGAATGGCTAACCTTTGGGGAAACAGATAATTACGTGCATAACCATCTTTTACACTTACTATATCGTTGGTAAAACCTAAGTTCAAAACATCTTCTTTTAATATAATTTCCATAATCCTACCTCCTTATTTATTATCTTTTAAATTATCACCTACAAACGGCATAATTGCTATATGCCTTGCCCTTTTTATTGCTTGTGCCACTTTCTTTTGATATTTCAAAGAAGTGCCTGTCAAACGGCGGGGCAATATTCTACCTTGATCATTAACAAATCTAAACAAATAAGACGCATCTTTATAATCTATGTATTTAATGCCTAATTTTTTAAATCTGCAATATTTTTTCCTTCTAACGTCAACCGCAACGGGTGTCAAAAACTTAATGCCTGTATTTTCCATAATTTTATTGTTGTTTTTCGTTATTATTTTGTTCTTTTGTATGTCTGCGTTTCTGATTATACTCAATAGCATATTTGTCCAAATGTACGGTTAGATAGCGGATAATTCGCTCATCTCGTTTGAGTTGTAATTCAAACTCGCGTACAAATGACCCTTCGGCTTTGAACTCAAATAAATGATAAAAACCCGAAGATTTTTTCTTAATTGGATACGCTAACGTACGCATCCCCCAATTTTCTTGATGAACAATTTCGCATCCACTGTCTCGGAGCAATTGCTCAAACTTCCCTACCGTTTCCTTCATCTGTTCATCAGACAAAACGGGAGTCATAATGAAAACGGCTTCATATTGATTAACCATAACTTTTATATCTTTTATCTACTTTATTTTATTTTAATAATTCTACTTAAACTGCCCTTAATTGTTAAGGGTTTTACAAAGATACACTTTTTTTCGATACAAAACTCAATTCTCCAAAAAAAAAAATTATGTTTTTTCTGCAAATTTAATCTAAAATATTGATAATGAGTAAAATATAGAAATAAACTTTTTTTTTCGATTTTTTTAGAGTACTTATATTTTTAGTTGAATGATATTGTAGAGGCAATGATATGCTTTGCCCGAAAAGGGTACAAGGTGAAAGGGTAAACCGTAGAGACAAGACGTGTTGCGTCTCTTTTCGAAATGTAGAGTGTAGATTTTTTGCATTTTGGGATAAAAATGTTATAAAATCAGATAAAATTCATTCTCAAATTTCACTTATTTTCCACTCAAATCGGCATGATAATAATTATAAACATTTTGGGCTTTGGCTTTACCGATTATTTTTTCAAGGTCTTCTAAACTTGCATTTTGGATGATACTTACGGAGCGAAATACACTCAATAATTTGGCGGCTAATTGTTCTCCAATTCCTTGAATATTAGTAAGTTCTGTTTGCATTAAGGCTTTATCGCGTCTTTTGCGGTGAGCGGTAATCCCAAAGCGGTGGGCTTCATCGCGTAAATGTTGTATAACTCTTTGTGTTTCAGACTTTTTATCAACATAAAGTGGGAGTGGGTCATCAGGGGTATAAATCTCTTCTAACCTTTTTGCGATGCCGATAAGTGGCAATTTGTCATCAATTCCTATTTTTTTGAGCGTATTATAGGCAGCCGAAACTTGTCCTTTGCCGCCGTCCACAATCAGCAAGTCAGGCAATGGTTTTGCCTCTTCCAAAAGGCGAGTATAGCGGCGGGTGATGGCTTCTTCCATAGTTGCAAAATCGTCAGGCGTGTCGGAAAGTGTTTTGACATTAAAAATTCGGTATTCCTTGCGAGACGGTTTGCCGTTGCGAAAACAAACCATAGAAGAGACCGGAAACTTACCCTGAATGTTGGAATTGTCAAAACATTCAATATATGCCGGAGGTGCAGGCAAACGAAGGTCTTTTTGCATGGTTTCCAACAGTTTACGCTTATGCAGTTCTGGGTTGGAATGTATTCTTTGATTTTGCATTTCGTGCATATATGCCATCGCATTTCGGTACGCCAACTGCAACAATTTATGCTTATCGCCTCCTTTTGGAATGGTTATTTTGACATTTTTAAGTTCAAAATCAACATCATAAGGGGCAATAATCTCTTCTGCTGTGCTGTTGTAAGTGTTGCGAATATCAACAATGACATAAAGCAGTATATCTTCGACAGTTTCATCGAGTTGCTGACGAACAGAAAGCGTATGTGTCTGAATAATAGAGCCATTGATGACCTTAAAATAGCACACATAAACAGCCGAATTGTCGGTCGCCAACCCAAAAACATCCACATTGTTAATGCTTTGCGACACAATAGTTGATTTTGCTTGATATTTTTCCAACAAATTCAATTTCAATTTGACCAAATGTGCTAATTCGTAGTGCATGCTGTCTGCATAACGCATCATCTTGATTTTCAATTCATTGATAACCTCTTGCGTTTTACCTTCAATAATTCTGATAGCATCTTTTATATTGTCCGCATACTCTTTTTGTGTTATTTTTCCGATACATGCACCCGAACATTTTCCGATTTGATAATGCAAACACGACTTATATTTCTGTTTTTCAATGAATTGCAAAGATAAACTTTGTCTGCAAGTTCGTAATTGATAAATTTCCAAAATAGTATCCAATAAATTGTGCATTATTTTCCCCGAAGCGTAGGGTCCAAAATAAGTGGCATTTTGCTCATCTTTCCGATGTATAGAGAACAATCGGGGAAAAATCTCATCCGAGAGGCAAATCCATGGATAAGATTTATCATCTTTGAGCAAAATATTGTATTTAGGGCGAATTTGCTTTATTAAATTATTTTCCAACAACAAAGCATCATACTCCGAATCAACCACAGTGTATTGAATATCAGCGATTTTACGAACTAAAATACGAATGCGAGGGTCTATTTTTTCTCGATTTACAAAATAGGAGGCGACCCTTTTTTTCAGATTTTTGGCTTTCCCAACGTAAATAATTACCCCTTGTGCATCATAATATCTATAGACGCCGCTTTTTTCGGGTAAATCATTGATTATCTCGGCAATTTTGGGCAATGTTTCTATCATATTGCTCTACATTTTCTTCTTTTACGTTCAACAGTTTGGCAAAATATCGGGCAAGAATAAAAAGATAGTCCGAAAGTCGGTTTATATAGCAGAGTATCAATGAATTAACAGGTTCTTTTTCTGCAAGGCTAATCAATACTCTTTCTGCACGTCTGCAAACGGTGCGGGCTATATGGCATTGAGCCACAGCGTTATGTCCGCCCAACAAACAAAATGTTCTCAAAGGAACAATTTGGGAAGACATATTGTCAATTGATTTTTCTAATTCATTGGTATTCAACAAATTAATATCCGGCAATGGAAATTTGCAAGTCTCGGTACTATCTACCGCCAAATGCGTTTGGATAACAAACAGTTCTTTTTCAATTTTAAGTAGTTCTTTTTTGCATTGCGGGTCATCTGTAAGTGTCTCTAAAAGAGCAATATGGGCATTAAGTTCGTCAATTGTTCCATAAGTTTCTACCCGAATGTGATTTTTAGGCACTCTCACTCCGTTGAGCAAAGAAGTGGAGCCGTTATCGCCTGTTTTTGTGTAAATTCTATTCATTTTGATTTATTTTTTTGATTTTTTAAATATTTTTTCAATGCTTTATGATATTTTGCCGAATTGCGGGCATGTTCTGCACCCGTTTTAGCAAAATTATGATAGCCCGATAAATCCTCTTTTGCACACATGTAAATATAATCATTTTTTTCATAATTGAGCACATTATCTATACATTTTTTAGAAGGTATGCAAATCGGACCCGGTGGCAATCCTTTTATGAGGTATGTGTTGTAAGGCGAGACCGTTTTGAGATGCCGTTTTAAAACCTGTTTAAGCGTAAAATCGCCAACGGCAAACTTCACTGTCGGGTCGGCTTGCAGTCTCATGCCCCTTTTGAGTCGGTTTATATACAGCCCTGCAATACGTGGCTGTTCGGCACTGCGGTGATTTTCTTCTTCGACAATGGATGCCAAAATTATCACCTCAACGGGCGTAAGTCCTGCTAAAGTGGCTTTTTCGCGTCTCTCTTGTGTCCAAAATTTGTTAAATTCTTTCTGCATTCTGTTCAACAATTCCTCTTGTGTCATATCCCACCAAACTTCATACGTGTCCGGCAAAAAAAGGCAAAGAATATTGTGCGTATCTAAACCATAATGATTGCATATTTCATTGTTAATCAATGCATTATATATTTGTGCAGAATCTAATTCAATTTCTGATGACAATACTTTTGACAAGGAGGCTTTGGTACGAATGTTATGAAAAGTTATCTCTACCGGCTCTTGATAGCCTGAACGCAATTTTCTTAAAAGTGCTAAATTACTCATTTGCTTTTCAATACGATATTTTCCGCTATGAACATTGCCCTTGTAATTCCTTTTTTCCGTTAACCAGAAAAAAGTGCGTGGATTTTTCAAAATATGTTGATTTTCAATGATATGTTTAACAGTCTCAAAATCAGAGCCTTGTGGAATATATAAATATTGTGCTGCATTTTTTGAAATATTATTGGCAAAAATAATTTTCCATCCTGCATATACTCCACAAATTGACGCCAAAAAACCAATACATACAATAATTATCAGTGCAATAATGATTTTTTTGTTCTTTTTTCCCCGCATTTTTTTTAAAAACTTTATCATATTACAAAGATACACAAATTTGTCAATTAAAAATTAAAAACGTTTTTTTTACCCCCTTAACTCCGCTCATTTTAGGGGGGGGTATTTTAATTTTTTCAAAGAGGGCGACTGTTTTGTTGGTTATTTCTGCAGGGAATCATATATCATTGATTTTCAATCGAATAATAGATTTTGCCCTTGTTTTTTGTTATTTTAGCGTCCGATAACATACCTAAATTGAGCGGAGTTAGGGGTTAAATCATTGTAATGAAAATGTAATAGTTGTGTAAAAAGAGACACGTACCTTTTTTTGTCTTTGGATGCCGGGTTCCCATTTTGGCATCATTTTGGTAACACGTAAAGCCTCTTCGCACAATGATTGAAACTCCCCTCGCAATATTTTTACATCTGTAATACTGCCGTCTTTTTCAACTACAAATCCAACACGGATAACACCCGATTGTCCTGTTTCCAAAGCAATTTTGGGATAAACAAGATTGTCTTGGAGAAACTTAATTCTCGCCTCTTCGCCTCCCGGAAATGATGGCTCTTTTTCAACCAACGTAAAAGGGATAACGTCATCTATCACTTCTTCTTTTGTGTCCGCAACTGCCTCTATATCCGGAAATGATTGGTCGGGGGCTACACCTGCATCAATAACGAAATCTTCTAATGTAATTGTGTTATTATCAACAGTTTTGAACTCCGTAATAACAGGTGCAGGAGGTATAGGTTTTGGGGGCTCTACTTGTTTGGTTTGAATAATGTAGTCGATTGGCACTTCTTCACTTCCGGTGTCAAAACTAACAATTTTTTCATCACCTGTGCGGTAAAATTCTAATGTTGACAAAACTGCCAATTCCGCAATCGCTAATCCTAACAAGAAAAATCTTGTTTTTTTCCATTCTAAATCTGCTTTTTTTTGTCTTCTTCGCTTTCATCGCTGTACTGTTTTTTTAAGTTATTTATATATATTTTTTTATACTATTATACGAAAGTTTTTTGAAAATGTTACATCTTTTATATTTTATAACTTTAATTTTTTAATTTTTTGGGCTTTAATTTTTAATTGAGAAAAAGGTGTATCTTTGCAATTCCCTCAAAAAAAATTAGGGAGGGATTTTTTTATAAAAAACTAATAAATTAAAACAAGTAATACTAATGAAAAAGTTACAGAATGTATTATCATTTGGATTGATGTTTATGATTAGTCTGCATTGTTTGCGGGCGCAAAGTAATTTAATTTATGTTTCTGCCACGGGCAACAATGCCAATTCAGGGGCTTGGAATCAGCCTTTGCAGACCATTGATGCTGCAATTGCTATGGCTAATGGTGTAAATCTTACCTACATCCGAATCGCAGCAGGAACTTATAATTTGACAACTACCATCGAACTCAAAAGCAATTTGGTTATCGAAGGAGGCTGGGTTTTTGATGTAAGTACTCAATTATGGTCAAAACACTTTGATTCTCTGACAATTATAAATATTGATGCCATTGAAACTTATTCCAATTTTAATCAAAAAATAGGTATAAGGTCGGCAAATGATACCAATTGGGTGTTGCAGGATTTAACTATCAATGTAGTGGGAGCAACTACCGCAGATAGGCACAGTTCTGGTAAAGGCACAAGTGTTTATGGCTTGTATATCAGTGGAATAGCCAACAGGACATCGCTTGTTCGTTGCAATTTGACGGTTGGCAATGCCGGCAGTGGAACTAATGGGGTCAATGGTGTCAATGGTGCTAACGGCAACGGGGGGGCATTATTTGACTTAACCGGCGGACTTTTGGGCAGTGCTTGTACAGGAGGGAACAGTGTAAGCGGTGGTGCAGCCGTAGGAAGTGGTGTTCGCGCGGGCGGGGCAGGTGGAAATAGTGGTTCTGGCAGGAACGGCACTGTTGGGGGGAGCGGTTCTACAGGCAATGCAGGTTCTGCAGGTTCTGCAGGTGGAGGTGGTGCGGCAGGTGGTGCGGCAGGTGCAAGTTGTGCTGCCAATACGAATGGCAATCCGGGCGGAGTAGGAACAGCAGGCGCAAATGGAACAACACCTAATAGTAATAATAACTTTTCTGTAGCGGCATATTTTAATCCCGGAACAACCGGTGGTACAGGCACTGACGGCAGCGGTGGTGGCGGTGGGGGCGGTGGTGGCGGTGGCGGCAGTGAAGCATGGTGTGGTTCTATGTCCGGTGGCGGTGGCGGTTCCGGTGGTGAAGGTGCTACCGGCGGCACAGGTGGCACAGGTGGCGGTGCTTCTTTTGGAATTTATTGCTATCTTTCACTCCAACCTCAATTAGAAAGCACGAATATTGTTGCAGGCTTGGCAGGTGCAGGAGGTACAGGAGGCACAGGAGGCACAGGAGGCGCTGGCGGTGCAGGCGGGAACGGACTTGACCCTAATGCCAGCGTTTGCAGTTGCAGTAATTTGGGCGGTGCAGGAGGCACAGGCGGAAAAGGGGGCAATGGTGGCAATGGACAAAATGGTGTTAATGGGTTGAGCATGCAAATTATTGCTGTATCATCAATTGATTATCAAGAAGTTACAGACACAACCTCTATGCTTTTACAAGAAGGAATTACAGCAATATATGAACCTGCTACCCACTCCCAAATCAAAGTCAAACGGAACGCAGGTACGTGGAATACCAATTTGCAATTGATACATGATAAGACACCGAGAACATCTTCTTACAGTCTTTCTGACAATGAAATTGTGTTAATTGCCGAAAATACAGGCGTTTATACCGTGGATACAGGAGGTCAATTGGTACATATTTATAAAAATCGTCCTGCTTTGCCGAACATACAACTGTCTGATACTGTGCAATATACACAAAATTTGACAGCCGTTTGTTCCGATAATACTTGTTTGGAATATATTTGGAAAATTGCTGATATTGAGGGCAATAACATTCTAACAACCGCCTCCGACGATACATTTTCTATTAACACAACAGGATTGCTTGCTCATGATACGGGAACAATTTATTATATTGGTTTGTATGTCAATGAGTTAGGGTATGGTTATTCGGATTATATATGGGATTCTTTTAAATTGTTTCCTGTGCCTGTTAATGTTTCTATTTCGGATACCGTACAGACTTATGACGGTTATGCTCGAGCGGTGCAAACGACCACAGATATATTGGGATTGGATGTGGAAATAACTTATAACGGCAGTACAACAATTCCTATCAATGCAGGTGATTATCAAGTAGTTGCAAGAGTTACCACTGCCAATTATTCAGGTTCTGCGACTGCTGTTTTGCATATAGAAAAGGCATCTGCAAGCATCATTTTGAGCAATTTGCAACATACATTTGATAGTACAGGCAAAACGGCTACTGCGGTTACATTTCCGTCCGATTTAAATTGTCAATTCTATTACGAGGGCGACACCATTTTGCCTATCAATGCAGGAAAATATGAAATAAGGGCAATCATTAGAGATAATAATTATACAGGCGAAACAAACGACACATTGATAATTGACAAAGCGATGGCAAGTATCTCATTTTCAGACTTAACACATGTTTATAATGGCAATGTGAAAAGTGTCAATGTGGCAACACAACCTGTTGGTTTACAGACAATTACAACTTATTTCCCCAACAATCCCATTTTATGGGGAACATATTCGGTTTATGCACAAATTGATGACCCTAATTATGAAGGCGAAGATAGTGCAGTGATGACAATTACCAAACCGCAAGCCGTTATTACCTTGTTAGACAGCGTTTTAACCTACAACGGCAATCCGCATTCGCTTTTGGTAAATATTGAGCCTGTTGGCACTCAATATACTATTACTTATAACGGATTGGCGACTTTGCCTGTTGCTGCGGGGCAATACAGCATTTTGGTAACGACCAATGACACAACCGTTTTGCCTGCATACGCAACAGCAACGCTCACCATTGACAAAGCACCGGTCGCCATTGCGGTGGGCAATACAACTCAAACATATTCAGGCACAGGCAAATCGGTTTCCGTCAGCACGGCACCTGCCAATTTGTCGTTTTTGGTAACTTATAACGGGTCAGCCATAAATCCCGTACATTCAGGCTTTTACAACGTTTTGGTCAGCATTACGGACTCTAATTATGTAGGCACACAAACGGCGACTTTGACCATCAACAAAGCATTGGCAAGCATTACATACAGCAATTTGCAGCAAACTTACAACGCATCTGCATTAAGTCCGACCATTGTTACCACTCCTGCCGATTTGTATGTGCAAACCTTGTATCAAGGCGCTGCCAATGTGCCCATAAATGCAGGTAACTATCACATTATCAGCACAATAGTAGATAGCAATTATTACGGAGTTGCAACAGATACATTTCGCATAGCCAAAGCGACTGCGAGCATAGTTTTTGCCAATTTGAGAGCCGTTTATAGCGGTATCACCCGCTCGGCAGGCATATTGACTGTTCCTTCGGGGCTGAATATGAACATTTTATACAATAATTCACCCACTTTGCCGCTCAATGTAGGAATTTACGTGCTTACGGCAACCATCAATGATACTAATTATGAGGGAACGGCAACCGAAATTTTTGAAATTGAACCGGATATTTTGACTTATATTATACCCCAAAAGGTATTTGAGTATAATGCTGATAGTCAAAGAATTACCCCTATTACCGTACCTTCCGCAATATCATATAATATCACTTACAACGGAGGCTCAATTTTGCCTATTTTGCCCAATGTTTACATTGTTCATATCACTTCGGCAAACCCTAATTATGTGGGTGATACAACATTTTTAATGGAAATTACACCTAAAAAAGCCAAAGTTACATTTTATGACCATGTAACAACTTATAATGAACAAAATCAATTCATTACGGTCAATGTAGAGCCGTCAAATATTGCTCATAAAATTGAATATTTTCAAAATTCAGTGGCAGTAAATGAACAAATTGTTTCGGGAATTTATGATGTAAAAGTAACAATTACAGAACCTTACTATGTTTTGGATACATTTACAAGTTCATTTACCATTCTCAAAACAGAAGTTGGGGCGATAGACCTAAAATTACTCTATAATTACGATGGCACTGAAAAACATCTTGACCTTGATTTTAGTCAAGCCATTCCCTATCATCGGGTTTATATTCGCAATGGGGACACGGTTAGCCCTATCAATGCAGGAAAATATCAACTGTTTTTAGTGTCGGAGGATACCAATTATTACTTCTATCCGGACGAATTTAATTATGAAATTTTTGCATCAGAAGCAACTTTATCGTTTGATACTCTGATGTTTACGTTTGATAATACGCCAAAAAATGTAAGCGTTTCCACCCAGCCTGCGGGTCTGGCGGTGAGAATTAAATACGAAGGCAAATTGACACCGCCTTACGAAGTGGGAGCATATTTTGTAACCGCCACCATTGTAGATGACAATTATTATGGCACCATACAAGACAGCATGTACATTTTGCCTCAATCGCCCAATGCAGTTATAAATCATCAATCATCAGAAGGCTCTTTTGTGCTTTATCCTAATCCTGCAAATGATTATATTATATTGAAAATCAATGGATTAACAGGTGAAATACAAGCAGAAATTATTGATATTTCAGGTAAAACAGTCCAAAAACAAGACTTATATTCAGAAGAAAATACATTGCATAAATTCGATATAAGTGGCTTACAATCAGGAAGTTATATCTTGTTGCTCAAAACTGATAATCAACTCAAAACACTTAAAATTCTCAAAAAGTAAGGATTCTGTTATAAAAAAAGCATAAACAGTTATAAAATAGTATGAAAAGGATTGTCATTTTTGCATCAGGCAACGGCAGCAATGCCCAACGAATAGCAGATTATTTTCAGGATAATAAAAATGTGTCCATTGAATTGATAATTAGCAATAAATCAGATGCTTACGTATTGGAACGTGCCAAAAATTTGCAAATTGAATCATGGGTAATTGATAGACCAACACTTTATCAGTCGGAGACAGTTGTTGAGCGATTAAAAAAAATGGAGATAGATTTGATTGTTTTGGCAGGATTTTTATGGCTCATTCCTGCCAATTTGATAGAGGCATATCCCCGCAAAATTATCAATATTCACCCCGCATTATTGCCCAAATATGGTGGCAAAG
Source organism: Bacteroidales bacterium (assembly GCA_031272415.1). Lineage (GTDB taxonomy): Bacteria > Bacteroidota > Bacteroidia > Bacteroidales > WCHB1-69 > JAISTU01. Next base: position 25,907 of record JAISTU010000131.1, read on the forward strand.
GGATGTACGGCATGCACGTGCATGAGGCGGTGGTCGCCAATGCTGAAAAAATGACAGGAATTACCATCCATTATGTTAATTCGTGCTATGACGAGGGCGACATCTTTTTTCAAACCACTTGCGCAGTCGAGCCAAATGATAGCCCCCAAAATGTAGCCCAAAAAGTACATCTTTTGGAATATGAATGGTTTCCAAAAATTATTGAAAATTTACTTTTTCAGTAAATTAGCGGCGGTTTCAAAGAGTAGTTTTTCTTCTTCCGTTTGTGGCTCAATGCTCAAGCCGTGTGGCAAAGATTTTCCGTTGCTATCTATGTGGCAAAAAGTTACAAATCCGTCTAAATGAACAATATCCGTACTTTTTGTTTCAAATACTTTGGTATAAACGGTCAAAGAAGAGCGTCCTGTATGCACAATTTGGGACTCAAAACAAAGGATAGCCCCCAGTCGCGAAGGATGCAAAAATTCCAAACCATGAATTTTTAAACAAACAATATTTGCAGGATTTAATGCCACCGATGCGGCTATAAATGAAGATTCTACAAACCACTCCGAACAACGCCCTGCAAACAATGTTCCATGATGATTTAAATCTTCACTTTTTATCATTTTGAATGTACTTGTTTTTCCAATTTTCATATACTTCTACTTCAATTCAACTAAAATACAAAGATACAGTTTTCTTTCAATTAAAAATTAAAAACCTTTTTTTTAGATTGTAGAGATTGTAGATTTACGATTGTAGATTTACGATTTTTCTATTTTTTTGCATTATGGGATAAAAACATTCTAAAATTAGAGAAAAACAACATGTCAAAAGATTGATAATCAATTCTCTACACTCTACACTCTACACTCTACACTCTAATTAAGCCGATTTTAATTTTTAATTTTTAATTGACAAATTTGTGTATCTTTGTATTTTGTGTAAAAAAAATATTTCAAAAAAAATATACAATAAAAAACAAAAGCATTCGTTATAATTATTCTAAATTGTAAAAACAGTATTAAAATATGCTCAGAAATTATAAAGTTATTAACAACGCATTAGGATGGGGAATATTTATTATTGCCTCATTGGTTTACATTTTTACTGCCGAGCCGACCGTCAGTTTTTGGGACTGTGGAGAATACATTGCTACGGCATATAAACTACAAGTAGGACACCCGCCGGGAGCCCCTACGTTTCAATTAATTGGTAAAATTGCCACTATGTTTGCAGGCGGTGATGTTACAAAGGTTGCATTCGCAATTAACTGTATGTCAGCCATTTGTAGTGGATTTACAATTTTATTTTTGTTCTGGTCGCTCACCATGTTGGCAAAAAAAGTAGCCCTTTCAAAGGGAGGTCAATTGACCAACTCCAACGTGCTGGCTATTTTTGGCAGTGCTGTTGTTGGCTCATTGGCATACACATTTAGCGATACATTTTGGTTTTCCGCAGTGGAAGGCGAAGTGTATGCAATGTCTTCGTTTTGTACGGCATTGGTCTTTTGGGCAATACTCAAATGGGAGCAAGTGGCGGACGACAATTATTCCAATAGATGGATAATTTTGATTGCCTACATTATCGGTCTCTCCATCGGGGTTCACCTGTTGAACTTATTGACTTTGCCTGCCATGGCGCTTGTAGTTTATTTCAAAAAATACAAATCAACTACAAAAGGAACTATTGTTGCACTTTTGATTTCATTTGCAATGGTAGCGGTCATTTTGTGGGGCATTATACCGGGAGTAGTTAAATATTCAGGTGTAATAGAGAGAATGTTTACCAATAGTTTCAATACCGGGTTTTATGTAGGAACGATTGTATTTTTTGTTATTTTAGCAGGTTTATTGGTTTGGGGATTGTGGTATTCCGAAAGCAGACGCAAAAAATTGCTCAATTTAGGGTTTCTTTCATTGGTGTTTTTATTGATTGGCTATTCAACGTTTTTGATGTTGCCTATTCGTGCCAATGCTAATACACCTATTTCAGAAAATGACCCCGAAGATGCAGTTTCTTTGCTCTCTTACCTCAACCGCGAACAATATGGTAGCACGCCGTTTTTATATGGTCAATATTACAACACACCTGTAAAAGACCGAAAAGACGGCACACCTGCATATATGCAGAAATATGTTGTTATTGAGGATATTAACGGCATGGAAGATAAACTCAAATCTTGCTATACCGAATTTGAGGCTCAAAAATTTATAGAAACATACAAAGCCACAGCCAAACAAGTAGGAAATATAAAAATTGAGGAGCGTTACGAAATCGGCGACCCTCATAAAGGTGAGATTCCGGTTTATGAAGGCTCTTTTTGCACGCTTTTCCCGCGTATGTGGAACACAGAGTCCGACCATGTTAATCAATATCGCAATTGGGCTGGCATAGCACAAGGGTCTGATTATGAAATTTCAGGTGGCAGACAAGTGCCTAAAAAGATTGAGTTCAGCAAAAATTTGAAATTTTTCTTAAGGTATCAGATGGGCTACATGTATTTTCGCTATTTTATGTGGAATTTTGTAGGCAGGCAAACGCTCAATCAAGGTCGCGGTGCCCCCACAGAAGGCGAATGGATTTCGGGTATCAATTTTATTGATGATGCACGTTTGGGTCCGCAGGATAAGCCTGATTTTATGAAAGATACAGGAAATAATAAATACTTTTTCTTGCCACTTATTTTGGGATTGATAGGTTTATTTTTCCATTTTTCGAGAGATAAAAAGAATGGTTTGGTAACGCTGACGTTGTTTTTTATGACAGGGATTGCTATCGGCATTTATTTAAATATGTATGCCTATCAGCCACGTGAAAGGGATTATGCTTTTGCGGCTTCATTTTATGTGTTTGCGATGTGGATAGGTATGGGTGTTTATGCAGTTTATACATTGATACAGAAGTATTTAAATAAATATATTAAGCCCTCCGCAGCCGCTATAACCGCAACAATTGTTTGTTTGGGTGTCCCTGCATTGATGGCTTCGCAAAATTGGGACGACCATGACCGCTCAAAACGCTTTTTGACACTCACTATTGCCAAATCTTATTTAGATGCTTGCGCCCCCAATGCCATTTTGTTTGCTAACGGTGATAATGATACTTTCCCGCTTTGGTATTTGCAAGAAGTAGAAGGCTATCGAACTGACGTGCGAATTTGCAACCTTTCCTTGATGGCGACTGATTGGTATATTGACCAAGCCAAACGAAAAGTATATAATGGCGAGCCGGTGCCGGTAACAATGACAAAAGAATTGTACCAACAAGGCACAAGAGATTTGGTGGTGGCTTATAATAGAATTAAAGAGCCACAAAATGCAATCAATGTAATGGATGAGATTTGCAAACCGGTTAATAATCGCCGTGAAGCCATTATCAACACAACCCAATTTTACATGGATGTTGATAAAGAAAAAGTGTTGAAAAACAATGTAGTAGACCCTAAATTTGCAGATAGAATTGTCGATAGGATGTACTGGTCATTGCCTGCGAGAAATGTATATCAAGCACAAGGAGGCGACACAATTATGATTTTCAACAAAGCCTATTTAGCCATGTTTGATATTATTGCCCACAACAATTGGGAACGCCCGATTTATTATGTAGGCGTAACCGGCAATGAGCCTTTCTTTGGTTTGGAAAATTATACCCAAATTGAAGGGATTGTTCATCGTTTGGTACCCATTTATACGCCTGTGAACGAAGGCAATTATTTCCCGCCATATTTTGGATTTATCAATACGGATATTTTGTACAATAATCTTATCAATAAGTATGATTATTCGCAATATGCCGATAAAAAAATCTTTTTGAGTGAGGATTACAATCGACAAGTAACCACTTTTAAAGCCTATTATACCCGTTTGGCGGAGGCTTTAGTGGCTGAAAATAAGCCCGATACTGCCATAAAAGTATTGGATGATTGCTATAAAATATTCCCACTTTATAGATTTCCTACCGAATATTTGAGCGAATTGGATGCAGTACGTATCTATATTTCAACAAAAAAACCGGAGGCGGTTGAAAAAGGGTTAAAACTTTGCGAAAATTCAATAGACCAATTGACGCAGCAGTTGAATTATTATTTGAAATTCAAAGGCTCAAAAGCACAAATTGTTGATTCTCAACGCAAACGTACATTGGCTATTTTGGAATATTACAACCGATTATGTCTTCAATTCAAAGGCGATTCTGATGAGCAATATGCTCCTAAATGGCAAACTTTGATTGATAAGACACAAATGTACACAACGTCTTAGTACGTTGATTTTTTCTTTTTCATTATACTGCCCACAAAAAATATTTAATTTTCTTGAGGGCAGTATATTTTTTTAGTGGAAAGTTGTAGGGGCGATGGCATGCCTTGCCCAAAAAAAGAGATGAAAGGGTGAAAAAATTGTCAATTTACAATTTTTAGAACGTTTTTATCCCAAAATGCAAAAAAAAATCTACTTCTTGCAAAAAGGAAGTCGTTAAATACAAAACACAGCATACAACGGCACTGATTTTATGCCGTTTTCAAACCCAAAATTTTTTTGAGAAATTCGCATGGAATAGGGGCAACCGTATTGTTTAGCAAACATGGTTAAACTGCGACTTCTGGTATTTGATCCTCGCTTAACTTCCACAGGGACAACGTTTACATCTTCTTGAAATACAAAATCCACCTCACCCTGATTGTTATTTTTCCAATAAAAAAGTGGGATTTTTTTGGCAGCAAAAGCCTGTGCTACATAATTTTCTGCAAAAGAGCCAAGAAAAGTTAATTCTTCGTTCTTCTCGGCAAGCAACATTCAAGCAAATCTGCTGTTATTTTTCTCTGCATATAATATAAATTTTATAATTAAGTGCGAAAAAATCAAAATTTTCTGACTTTTTGGCACTTAAAAATCAAAAAAAAATATTTGACAGTTTTTGTTTTTAAATTTACCCAAAGAAAAAGGGAACGAAGTTTGTTTTTTCTTCGTTCCCTGAATTTGAACTTTGATTTATTTTTCTAAATCATTGATAATCAGATTGATAAATTCCCTTATTGAAGTGTCCCTGTGTATGGCACGCCATCGGTAATTGCGTTTGATGGCAATCCGTTGGGTAATTTAACATGACCGCTACCGTTGTTGCTGAATGTAACACTCGTACAAATCACACTTGAACCTCCATCCATTGTAATACCCCAATAACGGGAGTTTTTAATGGATGAGTTGCTCAAATTGATGGGAAGGTAATTGTCAATCCAGATAGTTCCTTCGCTTGTGTTGCCGCCGTACTCAAAATCAACATAATCGAATGTGCAACCCAAAGTGTAAAGTTCAATGCCATCCCAATAGTAACTTGTTCCGGCGGGACGCGTAAATGTTACATGATTGGCTGCTGTTCCGTTAATGTTCAATCTGCCGTTAGGACTCCTGACAAGTATTCCTATGTCGTTACCCATCCAAAATGTAGCCCCTGCGTTGATTGTCAATTGAGCATTAACGGAAAAATCGGCAGAAACGTAATAAGGCACTCCTGCGGCATTGATTGTCAAATTGCCACTAACAGCACCACTGCCGATTTCTACATAATTATTGGTATTGCCTGTTAATGTAGAATTGGTAGTAAGCGCCGCCGCACTTGATAAAGAATAAAACCAAATCGGGGCTTGGTCACAATTTCTGATGGTGTTGTTGCTAAACGATGGCACTTCAACATTGGGATCACAGAAAAATCCGTAAGCCTTTGAGCCGTCAATGAGGCAGTTGTTCATTGTAACTTTGGCATCGTTATCGACCCAAACTACGCCGTAAGAAGTGCTGCTACC
>JAISTU010000068.1 GCA_031272415.1 Bacteroidales bacterium
TGATAAACTTATCGTTAGGCACAAAAACCTTCAAAACGCCGGCTATCAGAAATCCCAGCAGCAAATAGGGCGACATCTCGTTCAATAATGAAATAAAAGGCACCAAATAGTTCATACGGCAGAGTTATATTTTGTGGCATTTAGGATATTCATCATCTCTGCATATCCGCTATAATCCGTTCTGCTTTGACATTGCATGCTTTTTTGCAATAGGTATCGGTCTATATTCAACTGTGCAAAAATTTTCCTTATCACTAATCCTGCATCAATTTTTAATTGTCTGATATATTTACCAAAGTTATTCATTTTAAAAGTTATTATTTATCTTTTGCAAAGATACACATTTTTTTCAGTTTTTAATTTTTAATTGAAAAATTTGTGTATCTTTGTAAATATGTAGTAACATGATTTTTTTATGTTATTACAATGACGTTGAAAAAGCGTTAAAAACTGTTCTTGCCACTGAAAATTAGGAACTTTCAAATCTACAAGAATTGGTTAAACGCTCGCTCATGCGGGCTTTACTAATTTGTAGATTTGGTCTCCTAATACCACAGTGGCGGATAAGTTAAGTCCGCTTTTTTAATTGTCTGGTTTTTAAATGATTGATGTGTAAAAGCATCAAGTCCGAGACAGCATAAAAAGCGGGACGGTGGGGCGGAGAGCATTTCACAAGCGGGAGAGTCTGAAAAGCCATAAGAGTAAGGCAAACAATAAAAAAACAGGATAACATGTTGAAATTAACACTCAAATGTATGATTGTTACTTTGGCGATAGTTGTTTTTGCGTCTTGTAAAGCGACCCTTTTTGGAGGCGGTATTGGCAATGTAGTCGAAACGCGAGTAGAATTATCACAAGCGAATTTTAAAGTATTGGGTAGTTTTATTGGTGTTGCTACAGCAAAGAAATCTCAAATCAGTGTCAAAGGAGATGCGGGGCTGGTTGCATTGGCAAAAGCAGATTTGTTGCAGAAAGCCAAAGCAGCGGGTATCGAACTTTCCGGCAGCAAGACACTTATCAATGTTACTATTGACCAAGTGGAAAACAAAGACCGCATTACGGTAAGTATTTCAGCCGACATCATTGAATTTAACAAATAATTTTGTACATTCATGATTAGCGTCAAGTCGGAATTTTCTTAGATTATTCCGACTTTTTAATAATAAATCCTATATATTAACTAATTTTTAGTCCAATTTTTCTCAAAAAATTCAGCATTTTTCCCCTTTTTCGGGCAAGGCTACAAGAAACGGCAAGATGCCGTTTCTACAATTTTCATTTTTTAGTTTTTAATTGAAAAAAAGGTGTATCTTTGTAAAAACAATATATTTTTTTAGGTTATGAAATGCGTAAAAAATTACAAAGCGATTATTTTATTGATGGGGGTGTTTTTGGGGCAATTTTTGTCGGCACATACGCCACCGGATGTTTCTTTTTCGGAGAACGGACACATTGAATTTGTGGAAAATAAAAACCAATGGAATGAAAGAGTACGTTTTCGCTCTTCTTTCTTTGGGGGCGATATTTATTTTGAAAAAAATGCTATTACTTATCACTTTTTGGATACAAATTATTTGAAAAAAATAAGCAAACACCCGTTAGATAAACCACAAAATGAAAAAAGGTTTGCAAAAAATGAAAAAATAGAAAATTATGTTTATAGAATTTGGTTAGAAAATGCTCAAAATGAAACAGTTGTAGAAGGTTTGTATGCACAACAAGATTATTATAACTATTATTTAGGCAATGACCCTACCCATTGGGCAAGCAATGTTAAAATTTATAAAGCAGTGAAATACAGTAACTTATACAAAGGAATTGATGCTTTATTTTATGAACAATCGGCTACTTATAAATATGAATTTGTGCTTGTGGCAGAGGCGGACCCTACTCAAATTAAACTGCGTTGCCAAGGATATGATAAATTGTATGTAAAAGACAATATTTTGTATATCAAAGTAGGCAAACATCTCACCACAGAGCGGAATCCGTTTGCCTATCAAGTGGATGAAAACGGAGAAAAAATACGAATTGAATGCAATTTTGTGGTCAAAAAAGATATAATTACCTTTCAATTAGGCGATTATGACAAGAAAAAAACACTCATTATTGACCCTACTTTAATTTTTTCAACTTACACAGGAGCCACGGACGACAATTGGGGATTTACAGCAACGTATGATGGAGCGGGCAATATGTACGGTGGTGGCACCATTCATCATAATTATGCAAACTATTCCTATCCGACCACCGTGGGGGCATTTCAGACCTCTTTTGCCGGTGGCACAACCGATATTGGAATTGTCAAATACAATGCCACCGGTACGCAGCGAATTTATGCCACCTATTTGGGGGGCAATAAATCGGATGTGCCTCACAGTTTGGTGGTCAATCATAACAATGAATTGTTTGTTTTGGCAACTACTTCTTCCGATAATTTTCCTGTAACGGCAGGGGCTTATGATGTTTCTTTTAATGGCGGTGTCAGTTTGACACCAAGCAATAGTATCGCCTATACCCACGGCTCGGATGTAGTGATTTCGCGATTTAATGCAGGGGGGACACAATTGTTGGCATCTACTTATTTTGGTGGCGGCTTCAATGACGGTTTAAATCAAGAATTGGCAATCAATTATTCGGACGAATTTAGAGGCAGCATCCAATTGGATAATACAGGCAATGTATATATCGCATCTTCCACTAAATCAACAAATTTGCCTATCATTGCGGGCGCATTTCAGCCTACTTTTGGAGGTGGCGGACAAGATGGTTTTATTGCCAAATTTTCAGCCAATTTACAGACTTTGCTTTGGTCTTCTTATTTGGGTGGCAATGGTGCTGATGCAATTTACAGCATTGAAGTGGATAAATCCAACAATATTTATGTTTGTGGAGGCACAAAATCCAACAATTTGCCAACATCTGCAAATGCCTACCAAACTTCACGGGCAGATAGCATAGACGGATTTATTGCCAAAATATCACCATTGGGCAGTCTTTTAACCTTAACTTATTATGGTACAAACTATTACGACCAGACTTATCTTGTCAATTTGGATAATGATGAAAATGTTTACGTTTTTGGTCAAACAGACGCAGGCTCAACACCTTATGTTTCCAATGTGGCATGGTCGAATGGACAAGGACAATTTATATCCAAATTTTCCAACGATTTAACCCAAAGAATATGGTCAACTTCCTTTGGGGACAATAATTCGGATATAGATATTTCACCTACTGCTTTAATGGTGGATGTGTGTGATAATGTGCATGTTGCAGGTTGGGGGGCTCCACTTCATGCCGGACTTTCTACTTCCGGTTTGCCGATAACGCCTAACGCCTATAAGTCGGTTACTGACGGTAAAGATTTTTATTTTCTTTCCATTACCAAAAATTCACAAAGTTTATTGTATGCTTCTTTTTTTGGGGGTAATCAAAACAATAATCAATCCGGCGAGCATGTAGACGGAGGCACAAGTCGATTTGATAAAAAAGGGGTTATTTATCAAGCCGTTTGTGCCGGGTGTGGAGCCAATAGCCTTTTTCCTACAACGGCAGGAGTGGTGTCGAGAACCAATAATAGTTACAATTGCAATCAGGCAACGCTCAAATTGTCGTTTGACCTCAGGGGTGTGATTGCTGATTTTGTCCCAGATGCATATATAGTTTGCATACCCGACTCTTTGCATTTTGAAAATCGCTCTTTGGTAACTGATGACCCCTTTGCCAACATTATTTATCAATGGGATTTTGGAGACGGCGACACAAGTGGTGTATTTTCGCCCAATCATGCTTATACACAATCGGGTGTATTCACTGTAAGGCTGATAGTTATAGATTCTTTGAGTTGTAATATTTCCGATACAATGGAGCGACAAATTGTGGTTCTCAACGGTTCCAATAATACTTTGGAAACCAAAATGATATGCAACGGCGATATGGTGCAAATCGGAATTGCAGACGTGCCTAATGTTACTTACAGATGGACACCTTCGGCAGGACTTACGGATACAACAATTTCCAATCCGTTTTGCAAAAGCACTGTTTCTCAATTATATACGCTATATGTTATCAGCGATTTTTGCACAGATACACTGCATCAACAAGTCAATGTAGGTACTTTGCCCATAGGAATAAATTCTTCCAGAAATGGTTGCATGTATGATACGCTTACTTTGTTAGGAAATCCTTTGGGCAATCCTCCCCCGACTTACTTTCAATGGTCTTCAAATCTTGCGTTTTCGGATACTTTAAATACTGCCTTAACTTCTTCTGTTTTAAAAGTTGTACCGACAACGCTCTATTCGGTTTATTATTTAATGCGTAAAAACACTGTATGTCAATCAATTGATACTATTGTAGTTACGACATCCGAAATTGATTTTTATTTTGATAGTGTTCCGCCGATTTGTCCGGGTGATTCCATAAAATTGACTGTGCATGAAACCAAAACCAATTGCAGAACTATTTCTTACCAATCCACGCCCGATAGCATTTTGCATACAGATGCCGCAGGAAATTTATGGCTAAAACCCACAAAATCAGGCTGGGTACCCATCACGGGAACTAATGAATATGGCTGTGTGAATTTTAATAGAATATATATTTATTTGTCTGAAATAGAGGTAATTCTATCCACCGAAGACGTTACTTGTTACGGATTGCATGACGGAAAAGCAAAAGTGGACAGCGTTTGGGGAGGCATTGAGCCTTACAATTTTGCATGGACACCGGGGAACCACCATTCGGATACCGCCATCAATTTTCCACAAGGAACTTATAATCTGCACATTACAGACAATATTGGCTGCCATTTTGATACTTCTGTTACTATCAACGAGCCACAACCATTAATTATAATTTTCACAGATACAATGACTTTTTCGCCTTGTGATACATTTTGCCACGGCAAAGTCAGAGCCGTCATCAGCGGAGGTAATCCGCCATATCAAACAAAGTGGATTAGTGGCGATACAACACTTGCATTAGACAGCCTCTGTCCGGGTGATTATTTTATCTATATTGTTGATTCTAAACAATGTAAAGACACGGGCGAGTTTATAGTGGTGGATACAACGCAAATGAAAGTGGATTATGAGGCTTTTTCGCCGACTTGTCCCGGCAGTTGTGACGGCAGTGTAAGAATTGATGTCTTTTTTGCCAATATGCCATGTTCTTTTATATGGAAAACAGGACAATTAACATCTTATGTAACTGGTTTATGTCCAGGAATTTATGATGTAACTGTAAATGATGCCCGCAATTGCCGCAGACGTCTTTTTCCTTTGGTGTCGCAAGTGGATTCTATTCATTTAGACAGTGCTACGATTGTCCATCCTTATTGTCATAAAAACACAAATGGCTCAATAACAGCGTTTTTCAACGGTGGCACACCTCCCTATCAATACTATTGGAACGGAATAAGAGGTACAAATGTTTTGCAAAATTTAACCCAAGGGACATATCAATTGCATATCATTGATGCGCATGATTGTGAATTTGATACCACATTCTTTTTGCCCCCTTATGATACGCTCTCTATCAATGCCAATATAGTTAATTTGCCTTGCACGGAAGTTTGTATTGGGAGCATTCGTGCCAATGTAAGTGGTGGCGTGCAACCTTATACATATCAATGGAGTAGTGGCGAAAACACCCCAAATATCAATAATTTATGTGTAGGGGATTACGATTTATTGGTTTATGACTCCAATCATTGCCAAATTAGCCTACAAGCGTCAATAACAATAGATTCTGCACATTTTGGGAAACCTGTTGTTGCATGGGCGGATACTGTTGAATTGTATAGAGGACTTTCATGTTGGCTACATGGCACCGACTATGGCAATGATTTTGAACATGAATGGTCGCCCGCAGAAGGCTTATCTTCCACAACAGGCACAGATGTAGAAGCAATGCCGATACAGACTATCATTTATACTTACACCGTGAGGGATAAATGGGGCTGTTGGAAGTCTGACACTGTGGAAATCATTGTTTTAGATGTCTTTTGTGAAATGCCATACGTTTTTGTGCCGACTGCTTTTTCACCAAACGGAGACGGGCTGAATGATATTTTGTATGTCAGAGGCGACTTACTTACCAAAATTGATTTTGCAATTTTTGACCGCTGGGGAGAAAAAATATTTACTACACAAGATAAAAATATCGGCTGGGACGGCACCTACAAAGGCAAAATTTGCGACCCTGCCGTATATGTTTGGTATTTAGACGCCACCTGTCTTGGCGGCATCCACAAAATTCTCAAAGGAAATGTAACACTGATAAGATAAAAATCAATCAAAAATGTAGATACGGCATCCCTGCCGCTTTTTGTTGGAGCAATGACAAAGGGAATGGAGAATTAAGAATTGAAAATGGAAAATTATTTTTTCCCATTTTTAGAACATTTTAACGCGAAAATGCAAAAAAAATCCCTTAATCCTCAACTTTTTTTATAGCAAAGGAGAATGGATTTTTGCTGGAAATTTCCGCAATTTTTTTATTGTTATGTATTTATTCCATTTTGTTTTAGAATTTCTTCAATTGTAGCCATCGGAATATCCGTCAAAGCATGAATTTCTTCAACGGATTGCAACTTTTGCCACATTTTTAAGACAATGGCGGCTTTTCCTTTTGCCAATCCTTTCTTTTCACCCTCCGCCAAACCTTCTTTTAATCCTTCTTTTAATCCTTCTTCTGCACCCTCTCTAAATTTTTCATGCAACAATGTGTTTTCATAACGCACTCTGTCCCAGTACTTTTCATAACGTC
>JAISTU010000181.1 GCA_031272415.1 Bacteroidales bacterium
CCTGAAAAATTTCTTTACCAAAGTGGCTATTTAACTCTGCGTGAGGGGATTACAGATGATTATAGTTTGGATTATCCCAATACGGAGGTGCTAAATTCGATGTCAAGCCTTTTGACGAGCAATATTGTGGGCAATGATAATTATGAAAGTTTTAGAAACAATATCCGTAAACATTTACTCAATAAAAACAAAGACGGTTTTAAGGATGTTCTCAATATGTTACTATCGAAAATTCCTTACGATGACTACACCAAAGCCGCTCAGCAAGTAATTCAAAATGAGGACTACAAATTTCCTGCTCAAGAATGGCTCTACCGATCCACAATTCTCTCATTTTTACAGGGTTGCGGAGTGGTTGTTGAGGCTGAATTGCACACTTTTAAAGGGCGTCCTGATTTGGTGATTTCGTATCGTGGTTCAACTTTTATTCTTGAATTTAAAGTGGCATTCAAAACCGACAATGTAGAAGCAAAACTCACCGAAGCAGCAACACAAATCCGTGAAAAAGAATACAGTAAACCCTATCCTGATGCCATTTGTTTAGCAATGGTAATTGATGACACACAAAGGCAAATTGTTGAATGTGCGGAAGTGTAAATAATTGAGAATTGAGAATTGAGAATTTTTCCCAAATATTAGAACGTTTTTATGCGAAAATGCAAAAAAAAAGTTTCCATTTGAAAATATTTTGGCAATAAGTTCTATAAAAATCGGACAAAAATCGGACAAATATAAGTTAATTTTTTTCGCCTCTATTTAAAAGTATGAAAAACAAGGAGAAACGATTTTTGACAAGTCAGAAAATTTTTATTTCATTGAAATACAAGTATTTATCAAAAAAACGGAGTAGGTATATAAACTTTTTTTTGACAAAATCAAGTGAAAATGAATTTTTTTTTCAACTTTTTTATGGTAATTTTGTAAATAACAAGAAAAGTCAATAGTATATTTTTTAATAGATTGATTTACTTGTTTTTATAGTTTTTTAACAGATTTAGTGATATATTTAGATGACAAACGCAAGATATATGAAGACAGACGGATATATATGTGTATGGAATGAGTGCCTTAAAATTATCAAAGACAACATTTCGAGTGATAATTTTAAAACGTGGTTTACTCCTATAAAGCCTATTGCTTTGCAGGGGTCAATTTTGACATTACAACTTCCTACTTTATATTATTATGAAATATTAGAAGGCAATTATTTGTCTTTGCTCAAAACGGCAATTCGCAAAATTTTAGGGCAAGAGGGCAGACTGGAATACAAAATTTTGTTTGCCAAAGATGTAGGCATTACTTTGCCTCCATCGAATGTTGTGCCTGTGGAAAACCCTGAAAAACAGCCGGGTATAGACGCAGCACCTCCTGGAATTGCGACCGAAATTGCCAATCCGTTTGTCTTACCGGGCTTGCAAAAAGTTAAAATTGAGTCTCAATTAAACCCCAATCTTAACTTTGAAAATTTCATTGAAGGGGAGTGCAATCGTTTGGCACGCTCGGCAGGACTTGCTATTGCACGAGACCCAGGAAAAACAGCATTCAATCCGCTCTTTATTTATTCTCCTGTCGGGCTGGGTAAAACTCACCTTTCTCACGCCATTGGATTGGAAACCAAAAGCATAGCAAAAGATGTTACCGTTGTTTATGTTACCGCAGAACAGTTTATTCAGCAATATGTAGAGGCGGCAAAAAGCAGTAATATTTCGGATTTTATCAACTTTTATCAATTGTTGGATGTGTTAATTATTGATGATATTCAATTTTTGAGTGGCAAAGGGAAAACACAAGAGGCTCTTTTTCATATATTTAACTATTTACATCAGCGAAATAAACAACTTATTTTTGCCTCTGATAAGTCGCCTTCGGAAATTACGGGATTTGACCAGCGTCTTTTGAGCCGTTTTAAATGGGGCTTGTCGGCAGATTTACAAGTACCTGATAAACAAACACGTATAAAAATCATTCATAATAAACTGTATATCAATGGAATATCAGGTATTTCAGAAGAAGTAATTGAATATTTGGCAAATCATGTAGTCAATAGTGTGAGAGAAATTGAAAGTGCTATCATTGCTATTTTGGCACAAATTTCTTTCAATAAAAAGACCAATATTACCGTAGATTTGGCAAAACAGATGATAGATAAATTTGTACAAAGTACAACCAGAGAAATGTCTATTGAATTTATACAGAGAGTTGTTTGTGATTATTTTCGATTGCCCAGAGAGATGATGTGTACAAGCAGTAGGAAGCGTGAATTGGTGCAAGCACGCCAAATTGCGATGTACTTTTCCCGCAAATTTACCAATAGTTCTATGTCTGAAATTGGTGCTCAATCGGGCAAAAAAGACCATGCAACAGTGTTACATTCTATACGTACAGTTGAAAATTGCAAAAAAATTGATAAAAATTTCAAAAATTCTTTGGACGAAATAGAACGTTTATTAAAAAATTCTTAAAAAAAATATTCATTTTCAAAGAAATAGAAACTTTATTATTTTAAAATTATGTCTCAAACGCAAATTGACCTCAACAGACTGAAAACTTTTAGCAATTTGGAACTTATTGCCAAACAAATTGTGGAAGGTTTTATTACAGGCTTACACAAAAGTCCTTTTCATGGATTTTCGGTTGAATTTGCGGAATATAAGCCCTATAATACAGGTGAGTCGACCCGAAATGTGGATTGGAAACTCTATGCGAGAACGGATAAATTGTTTGTTAAACAGTTTGAGGAAGAAACCAATTTGCGGGCATATATGATTTTGGATGTGTCTTCTTCGATGTTTTTTCCGCAAAGGAACAATTTGTCGTTGGACAATCCCAATAAGATATATTTTTCGGTTTATGCGGCGGCAGCCATTATGCAGATTATGAAAAGTCAGCGTGATGCGGTAGGTTTGTCGCTCTTTTCGGACAAAGTGGTTTTCCATAGCCATTGTAAATCAAGTGCTTTGCATCATAAATCGCTTTATATGCGTTTGGAGGAACTTTTGACGCCCATACCCGTTACGGAGCAGCATAATACCAATATCACAGACGCTTTGCACGAAATTGCAGAACGCATTCATAGACGCTCTTTGGTAGTGATTTTTACAGACGCTTTTGATACTCATTCACAAGAGGAACTTTTTTTGGCATTGCAACATTTGAGACACAATAAACACGAGGTTATTTTGTTCCACGTTTATGATAAAAATTATGAAATAGACTTTAATTTTGATAATAAACCTTACAAATTTATCGATGTTGAAACGGCACAAATGCTCAAAGTAAATGCCGCCGAAACACGTTTGATTTACAAAAAAGCCATTGAAGCATTTAGAAATGAACTCAAAGTCAGATGCGGACAATATCAAGTCGATTTGGTGGAAACGGACATCAATTCAGGCTTTAATCAATTGCTAATGACTTACTTACTCAAACGAGAAAGAATGTATTAAAAAACAAGGAAAAAAATATATAAAATGAATAAAAAAATTGATGATTCGGATTTAAAAGAGGGAAAAGAACTTTTTTTAGTAGCCTCTCAATATTGTAAATTTATAGAAAATATAAAAGATTTTCAGAAAACACAAATTTTGTCCTATCTAAACAAAATTTTGCCGCTTGTGTATCTCAAAACATCTCTTTTGCCTGATATTGCATTAGAAGATTATGCAAATATAGAGCAGTATATAGAAGAAGAACTATTAGAATCGGTATATATATCGCTGATGGATAAATTTGCAGAGATAGATTATTTTCAAGCATTGGAAAAGACCAATAATGAAATAATTAGTTGTTCTCTTGTGCAAATTTTAGCCGACCTATATCAATCTTTAAAAGATTTTGTGTTGTCATTTTCAAGTGCAAAATTTGCCACCCAACAAGCCGCCATTTGGATATGCAAAGATAGTTTTATATTCCAATGGGGCGAAACCCTGCTAAATGCACTGCTATATATACACCCACTCGCATTTCCATTTGAAAAAGAAACAGAAGACTTTGTCGATTAAAACTAAAAAATGGTTTTAACTTTATGCCACTGCCTCAACTCGTCATTGTGGGCTTGCCATGCAATCTCTGTTTAAAATAAAAAAAAAAATAATTTTGAAATTTTACAATAAATAACCCAATAAATCGTCAAAAAGGTATATACATAAACATTATACGTTAAAAAGATATGGAAAATTTAAATTGGTTTACATTTATCCCTTCGTGGGTTATACAAGATTTGTTAGTCTTGTTTGCAGGTTTGCTTTGGTTGTTTTTTGTGCTCAAAAACGAAAAGAATCCCAAAAGCATTATTTTGGAGTGTGTGTGCTTTATTTTTTGTTATGCAGCCATTTATGAAAACTTGGCGGGCGTGATGGGTTGGTACGGTTTCGGACGTTCGATCGTGATGATTTTTAATGTTCCTATTACCGTGCCATTGGTTGAGTATTTAGTGGTTTATACCTCTATTCGGCTTATCCAACACACGAGAACGCCGCTTTGGGCAATCCCGTTTTTTGTTGGTTTTATGGGCATGCTGTTCGACTTTACACTTGACCCGCTCGCTGTTCGACAAGTACACGAAACTGTCGAATGCACAACAGGCATTGGTCGCTGGAGTTGGTTCTTTGATCCCAGCCATGCAAACATTCTAAATGTTACTGTTTATAACTTCCCCGGTTGGGTGTTACTTTGCGGGTATTCGTCAGCCTTTATTCTACTTGGCAGAAAATGGTTCGAGAAGGCAAAAAACAAAACATTGATTGGCTATCTCTATCCTCCTGTTTGCTTATTGGCGGCTTTGTTGG
Organism: Bacteroidales bacterium; assembly: GCA_031272415.1. GTDB lineage: Bacteria > Bacteroidota > Bacteroidia > Bacteroidales > WCHB1-69 > JAISTU01. The sequence goes on from JAISTU010000181.1 coordinate 4,788, forward strand.
TAATGGTTTCTCCATTATCTGCATTTTTGTTATGGTTAGGACCTATGTTTGATAAGGGCGGCTTAACGGAATGGATTATGCTTGCCGTTTGGTTTATTATCCCGCTGACGTTACTCTTTATTTTCGGTAGAAAATATACCAAACCACTCAATGCGAAAACCGATTATTTAATATTTTTGATGCTTATTGGCTTTCATGTTGTCAATATCCTTTTTGCTTTGATTGGGCAATATTGGGAAATTCTACCATTGCAAATAGGCATTGCAATATTACAAACGGCAATCGTTTTATTTATTTATTATGGCAGTCGTAAAGCAAAGTGTTAGTGTCGTTTTCTTTTTAGCATTTGTATTCTTATCCAATGCACAGGATTTGACAGGCACTTGGTTGACAACAAACGGTGAAAGTCATGTCAAAATCTACATGTCGGGAAATGGTTTGTATTACGGAAAATAGGTGTGGACAAAACTGCAAACAGATAAAGCAAAAAGTTTCTGGGGGGCAATGATTTTGACAGATTTCAAAAAAGAAAGCCAAACAGTGTATAAAGGTACCGTCCATGACCCCGAAAAGAATGACAGTTACAAATGCACAATCACAATAAAAGACAACAACCATTTGGATTTGAGAGGCTATATCGGTATTCCCTTATTCGGTAGAACTGAACACTGGACAAGGGTTGTTGAGAGACAAGAGGGCTAAAATCAGCAAAAGTATAAATTAAGAATGAAAATATATGAATTTGAAACTGTAATTTGCAAGACACCTGATATGGACGCCACATACGTTGCTTTTCCTTATGATTTGAGAAAAGAATTTGGCAAAGGCAGAGTAAAAGTATATGCTGAATTTGACGGCATTCCTTACAACGGTAGCATTGTAAATATGGGTATAAAAAATCCTGACGGTTCAATTTGTTATATCATCGGTATCCTAAAATCTATACGTAAAACTATCGGCAAACAAGCAGGCGATATGGTAAAAGTGAAAATAAAATGTTTATAATTTCGGCAATGTTGAAAAAATATTGTGATAATTTTTAATTTTTAATTTTTAATTGAAGAATTTGTGTATCTTTGCATTTTATAAAACAGAAGTAACAAACAGAATTAAGGTATCTTATGGATTTGATAATATTATCAGTAGGGATTTTGGCTGCTATTGGAGCAGGGTTGGCGTTGATATTGTACTTTGTATCAAGGAAATTCAAAGTATATGAAGACCCTAAAATAGATGAGATTGCGGCTTTATTGCCGGGTGCAAATTGCGGAGGCTGTGGTTTTGCAGGATGTAGAAATTTTGCAGAATTTATAGTCAAAAATGGCGGTTTGAACGGCAAAATGTGTCCTCCGGGCGGTGCGGCGACCAATGATGCTATTGCGGCTTTGATGGGTGGCGAAGCACAGGCTACTGTACCGACTAAAATTGTTTTGTGCTGCAATGGCACTTGTGAAAATGCTCCTTCTAAAATCAAATATGATTCTATTGCCTCATGTGCCTATGCCAACATGGTAACTGCCTCTGAATGTGGCTGTTCATACGGTTGTTTGGGCTGTGGAGATTGCGTAAAAGTTTGCGGATTTGATGCCATTGCTATTGATGTGGCAACAGGTATGCCGCAAATTTCCGACAAATGTGTCCAATGTGGTGCTTGTATAACGGCTTGTCCACGAAATTTGCTCACCAAAGTGCCACAAACAGAGCAAGGAATTGTTTGGGTAGCATGCAAAAATAAAGAAAAAGGGGTAGAGGCAAAGAAAAATTGCACTGTTGCTTGTATCGGCTGTATGAAGTGCGTAAAAAGTTGTCAATATGAGGCTGTTACGGTAGCAGATAGTTTGGCAACAATTAACGAAAAATGTATCGCTTGCAAAACCTGTGCAGAAGGCTGCCCGACAAAAGCAATACATATTTACCCCATCGCTTAATAATGCAACAATTGTCATCACTATTTGTTGAAAATAGGCAAAAATTGACGGCTTTAACACAGGGTAAGTCGTTAATATTGCTCGTTTCCAATCAATTAGTGCCCAAAAACGGCGACCAATATTATCCTTTTGAGCAGGATTCGGACTTTTATTATCTTTGTGGTATCAAGCGTCCTAATTCCATTTTGGCGTTGTCGCCTTTGCATCCCAATCCGCAATTGCGGGAGGTGTTGTTTACGCATTTACCAACCGAAAAAGACAAACTTTGGACAGGGGATGATTTTACACCTCAATATGCAACGCAAATATCAGGTATTCAAACAATTATAGATATAAATAAATATGAAACTCACTTACCGCAATTAGTGTATGAAAGTGAAACAATTTATTTAAATATACCTGAAAATCAGAAACTTCCATTAGATTATTATCAACCTTTTCGGCAATTTGCACAATCTATTCAAAATCAGTTTCCATTGCATAATTATCAACGTTTGTCGCCATTGTTGCAAATGTTGCGACTGCAAAAATCGGAGGCTGAAATTGAATTGCTAAAAAAGGCTGCCGATATAACCGCGCAAACTTTTGAAAAAATATGCACACTCATGGGGGCAGGGGAGCGGTCGGAGCAGGTTTTATGTGCTCAAATTGTGAAAAACTTCGCTATTTTAGGGGCAGAAAGTTGCAGTTTTGACCCCATTGTTGCTTCGGGGGCTAATGCTTGTGTTTTGCATTATACTCAAAATCAATCAATAGCAAACGAAACCGACTTACTATTGTTGGATATCGGAGCAAAATATGAACATTATGCTGCCGATTTGAGCCGTACAATTCCTGTTTGCGGCAAATTCAATGAACGTCAAAAGCAAGTCTATCAATCATGTTTGAACGTTTATGAGGCGGCAAAAAAAATATATATTCCTGGCATGAGCATAAAAAAAATACATCAAAAAGTGTGCGATTTATTGCAAACTGAAATGTTGAATTTAGGCTTGTTTTCTGTAAAAGATATTGAAAATGAAAGTGTTAAATATGAATGTGTAAAAAAATATTTTCCACATGGAATTGCACATTTTATAGGTTTGGACGTACATGATGTAGGTGATTTGGACATTGTTTTTGATTACGGAATGGTACTCAGTTGCGAGCCTGGAATTTATATTGCAGAAGAAAATATCGGCATCCGCATTGAAACCATGATGTTGGTCAATGATAGCCCCATTGATTTGATGAAAAATGTTCCTGTTACTGTAGAAGAGATTGAAAATCTGATGAGTAAATAATTTTTATGAGCAAAAAATCGCCTTTTGATATTCCGCAAGAAATGAAAAAGTTGGTTTTGCATGCTTGTTGTGCCCCTTGTAGTTCGGCGATTATTGAATTTTTGCACCACCGCCAAATAGAGCCAATTGTTTTCTTTTTTAACCCCAATATTGTGCCTTTTGATGAATATCAACACCGCAAATCGGAATTGATACGGTATTTAAATTTGTTTAAAATACAATTTATAGATGCTGATTATGACCATCAACAATGGCTGCAATCAATTGAAGGATTAGAAGAAGAGCCTGAAAGAGGCAAACGCTGTGCTGCATGTTTTTCTTTCAGATTGGCAAAAACGGCTCTTTTTGCTACCCAAAATAACATCCGTTTTTTTACCACTACTTTAACTTCTTCGCGCTGGAAAGATAAAAATCAAATTTTTACTGCCGGCGAACAGGCACAAGCACTGTATCCTACCACTGTTTTTTGGAAAATGGATTGGAAAAAAGGCGGTCTATCCGAAAGACGCTCACAAATTATCAAAGAACAACAATTCTATAATCAACAATATTGTGGTTGCGAGTTCGGATTTTTTCAGAGTGTAGAGTGAAGAGTGTAGAGTGCAGATTTTGTTTTTGCATTGTCTGAACTTTGATTTGGAATGATTATTTTGATTTATGTGATTATCTATAATCACAATTCTAAAATCATAATAATCACATCAATCATACGAAAATCACAGTTCAGACAATGCAAAAAAAAATCTCTACACTCTACACTCTACACTCTCCACTCTAAAAAAAAGGGTTTTTAATTTTTAATTGATAAATTTGTGTATTTTTGCAAATGATTTATTATAAGGATATAAAAAAAACAAAATTATGTGTGGAATAGTTGGATATACAGGGAATAGAGAGGCATTTCCGATTTTGATAAAAGGATTACATAGAATGGAATATCGCGGTTATGACAGTGCAGGAGTGGCGTTGTTGCAGGGCGATGAGGTAACGGTGCATAAATGTCGCGGAAAAGTAAGTGATTTGGAGGATTTTTGCAAGGGCAAAGATTTGTCGGGTCATTTAGGCATTGCGCATACACGTTGGGCTACTCACGGCGAGCCAAACGACATAAATGCACATCCGCATTTTACATCTGACCATAAAATTGCTCTTATTCATAACGGAATTATTGAAAATCATCTCGTTTTACGAAAAGCATTGGAAAAAGCAGGCTATTTGTTTAATAGTCAAACAGATACGGAGGTGCTGATACACCTTATTGAAGATATTAAAAAGAATGAATGTTTAGACCTTGCCGAAGCCGTCCGATTAGCACTTTCACAAATTATTGGAACGTATGCAGTGATTGTCATTTCGGTTGATAATCCAAATACACTTATTGTTGCCCGCAAAGGCAGTCCATTGATTATTGGCTTTGGAAAAGATGAATATTTTGCTGCCTCAGATGCGGCTGCTTTGGTGGAATATACACGCAAAGTGGTTTATCTTAATAATGAGGAAATGGCTGTCCTTACACCGGGTAATGATTTGATAGTCAAAACAATAAAGAATGAAATTGTACCTCACTCCATTCAAAAACTGCGAATGAATATCAATGAATTGGAAAAAGGTGGTTTTGAGCATTTTATGTTAAAAGAAATTTTTGAACAGCCACGAACCATACGAGAAAGTATGCGTGGTCGTTTGAGTGTTGAGCGTGAGGTAGTTTCATTAGGAGGCATTGTGGAATATGAGGAGCGACTTTTGCAGGCACGGCGATTTATAATTGTTGCCTGCGGGACATCTTATCATGCCGGTTTGGTGGCGGAGCATTTGTTTGAGGACCTGATTCGTATCCCTGTTGAGGTGGAATATGCGTCTGAATTTCGCTACCGAAATCCTGTTATTTACGATGATGATGTTGTGATAGCCATTTCACAGTCGGGCGAAACGGCAGACACATTGGCAGCAATAGAGTTGGCACGTCAAAAAGGCGCCACAATTTTGGGCATTTGCAATGTAGTCGGCTCGTCCATTGCAAGAGCGACACATGCAGGCTCTTATACACATGCCGGACCGGAAGTCGGCGTCGCCTCTACAAAAGCATTTACTTCGCAAGTTACTGTATTGATTTTGATGGCATTATGTTTGGCAAAACGAAAAGGTAAAATTGCAAAAAATAAATATATCCGCTTAATTGAAGAGTTGGAAACCATACCCGATAAAGTACAAAAATTGTTGGATAATGCCTCTGCAATTGAAAAAATTGCACAATATATCAAAGATTTTAACAATGTTTTATATTTAGGGAGAAATTATAACTTTCCTGTTGCATTGGAGGGAGCGTTGAAATTAAAAGAAATTTCATACATTCATGCCGAAGGGTATCCCGCCGCCGAAATGAAACATGGTCCCATTGCTTTGATAGATGAGAATATGCCTGTGATTGTAATTGCCACAAACAACGCAACTTATGAAAAAGTAGTGAGCAATATTCACGAAGTCAAAACGCGAAAAGGCAAAATTATTTCCATCGTAAGCGAAGGCAACAGTGAGGTCAGAAATCTGTCCGATTACGTGATAGAAATTCCGCAAACACATGAAATGTTTACACCTATTTTGGCGTCTGTTCCCTTGCAATTATTGGCGTATTATGTGGCTGTTTTACGCGGGAAAAATGTTGACCAGCCTCGCAATTTGGCAAAATCGGTAACAGTGGAGTGAAAAAAATACAATAAAATACAAAATCCCACATTTTATCTATCAAAAATGTGTGAAATTGCCAATAAATCATAGATTTTGATTTTGAAAAGGAGCATTGCTCTGAATTTGAGCGTACTAAAGATCCTACATGATTGATTACATATCTTTCAGCGGTCAAGGGTTTAAAAATTTCGTCTAAAAATACACTTATTATTTTTGATGAGATTCAAGAATGCCCTGCTGCACTCAATAGTTTAAAATATTTTTGCGAACTGCAGCCCTCGCAAGCCGTTGTCTGTGCAGGGTCTTTGTTGGGTGTGGCAATGAACAGAAATGGCAACTCTTTTCCGGTCGGTCAGGTTGATTTTTTGACACTTAAACCTGTTTCTTTTACGGAATTTTTGACTTTGTATGACGCAAATTTGAAAGCATATCTTGATAATTACATTTTGCAAAAAGATTTTCAGCAAATACCTGAAATATTTCATAATCAATTGATTAACGCATATAAAATCTATTTATGTTGTGGAGGTATGCCTGAAACTATTGTACGTTATCTCAAAACACGCACTTGGGGAAATGTGGATTTTCTTAATAATCAAATACTTACATCTTATTCGCTTGATTTTTCAAAGCATATCAACAGTAGTGATATTCCTCGTGTTCATAAAATTTGGAAAAAAATAGAAGATAATTTGGCAAAAGAAAACCGTAAATTTCGCTATTCTTTGATAGACCCCAAAGCACGTGCAAGGGAATACGAAAATGCGATAGACTGGCTTTCTCTGACAGGTTTAGTTAATCGCATTTTTGCGGTTGAAACTCCAAAATTGCCACTCTCATTTTATTCAAATTCAACCGCTTTCAAATTATATTTGTTGGATAGCGGACTTTTGCGAACAAAATTTCAACTAAATCCAACGAAATAGAACCAAATACCAGCCTGATTTGTCCATCCGTTTTCCTCTGAAAAATGTGGAACAAAACGCAGATTTATTGAATTTACCCCTTTATTTGGCAGATTATTTGAAAGAAATCATAAATATCTCTTAATCAATTACTTAATCCGGTTTTTACACATTTACCAACTCCCATAATTTATCTTTTAATTCTGTGATACCCATTTGAATATGAGAGGAAAAATAGACCACTGGGATATTGATTTTGATTGTTTTTTTTATTTTATCCAACTCTTGGGGAGGGATAAGGTCGCATTTTGATATTGCTAAAAGTCGCTGTTTATCCAATAATTGCGGATTATAGGCTTTGAGTTCTGCCAACAAAATCTTATATTCTGCCAAAATATCTTCACTATTAATGGGAACAATAAACATCAATGCGGCATTGCGTTCTATGTGTCGTAAAAACCTCAATCCCAGCCCTTTACCTTCTGATGCACCTTCAATAATGCCCGGAATATCCGCCACCACAAACGAACGACTGTCCCTATAAACGACCATGCCCAAATTGGGTTTGAGCGTGGTGAAAGGATAGTTCGCAATTTTGGGCTTTGCATTGGAAACAGAAGCAATAAATGTGGATTTGCCCGCATTAGGAAAGCCTACCAAACCTACATCGGCTAATATTTTGAGTTCCAATATTTTCCATGCTTCTGTAGCAGGTTCTCCCGGCTGGCAAAATCGGGGTGTTTGTCGTGTAGCAGATTTAAAATGAACATTGCCTTGTCCGCCACGACCGCCGTGCAAAAGTATATATTCTTGTTTATCTTCCACAATTTCAGCCTCTTGCTCAAATGTATCGGCATCTTTGATAATCGTTCCCAAAGGTACATCTACATAAATATCTTTGCCGTCTTTGCCAAAACATTGATTTTTACCACCACTTTCGCCGTCCTGTGCAAAAATATGTTTGGTGTATCTCAAATGCAAAAGTGTCCATAACTGTGCATTACCCCGCAAAATAATATGACCTCCACGACCGCCGTCTCCGCCATCGGGACCGCCTTTGGGAGTGAGTGCGGAACGTGCTAAATGTGCCGACCCACTGCCTCCTTTGCCGGAACGAAAAAATATTTTTACATAATCTATGAAATTTTCATTACTCATTATCAACGTATCCTTTTTAGTGAACGAACCAATACCTCATCTATTCTTTGTGCAACTTCTTCAGGAGAGCCTAATCCGCTGACTTTGACCAACTTATTGCGCTTTTTAAAATATTTGACAACCGGTGCAATTTTGGTTTCAAATTCTTCCATTCTACCGATAATTAAATCAGTAGAAGTATCATAATGCCTGCCTTTTTTTGTGGATGCTCTATGCGAAAGTCGCTTAAAACACTCTAACATAGGCACATCCAAATAGACTACCATAGAAATAGAGGTATTTAATCTGCGTAAAATGCCGTCTAAAATATATGTTTGTACCAATGTACGCGGAAACCCTTTGAATATAAAGCCTCTATTGTCATTATGCTTGCTGATTTCGGCATTGACCAATTTTATAATCACCTCATCTTCAACACTTACACCATTTTGAAACAAAGATTGCACATTGACCCCAATAGGTGTTTGTTCTTTTATCTCTGTCAATAACAATTCTCCTGTTGAAATGTAGTGAAAATGATGCTTTTTGGCTAAAATTTCACCCTGTGTCCCTTTGCCCGCACCGGGACGTCCAATAATAACAATGTTAAAAGGTGCTTCTTTGACAACACTGTCTATCGTACTTTCCACTCTTTCAAAGACTTGATATTCATTTCCTGTCCCGTCAATAGGAAAATAAATGTTTTTATCTTGATAAAATTCCACCACAGGCAAAGTTTTTGAGTGGTATTCTTTAAATCTTTCCTCAATCACTATGCTATTGTCGTCAGAGCGTCCTTCAATGACTGCTCTATTTAATAGACGCTTAATGAGTTCATTTTTAGGGACTTCCAAACTTATCATACATATCAAAGAAGTATTTAATCGCAACAATAAGCCATCTAAAATATAGGCTTGTACCAAAGTGCGTGGAAATCCGTCAAAAAGATAACCATTTGCATTGGGATTGCTCATCAAACGCTCTTCTAACAGATTGACTATCAACTCATCAGGTACTAATTGTCCTTTATCTATCAATCCTTTGGCTTTAACCCCCAAAGAAGTTTGTTTAACAATTTGCTCCCTTAGCATTTCGCCTGTTGAAATACAATCCATTTTATATTTTTCAAGCAACATCTTCGACTGAGTACCTTTCCCCGATCCGGGCGGTCCAAATAAGGCTATGTTTAGCATATTTTATATTTTGTAACTATTCAAATACTGTATAATTATATAAAACGAATAACAAATCCGTTTTATTGTAATACAAGGATTTTTTTTTTGCAATTGAGAATGGAGAATGGAGAATTGTTTTTTTTTGCATTTGGGGAGAAAAACGGGCTAACATTTGTGCCTTTCCTGTCTGAACCACGATTTTCGTATGATTTATATGATTATCAGGATTTTAAAATTGTCTGAACTTTGATTTTCGTAAGATTTGCAGGATGCGCAAGATTATA
>JAISTU010000182.1 GCA_031272415.1 Bacteroidales bacterium
TATAATCTTGCGCATCCTGCAAATCTTACGAAAATCAAAGTTCAGACAATTTTAAAATCCTGATAATCATATAAATCATACGAAAATCGTGGTTCAGACAGGAAAGGCACAAATGTTAGACCGTTTTTCTCCCCAAAATGCAAAAAAAAACTCTCCACTCTTCACTCTACACTCTGAAAAAAAAAAGGCAATATTTTTCTCATTTTTGCGTTATTGAAAAGTTAAATAGAATAAAAAAATTGAAGTACGCAGCGAAAAACCGTAATTGGTGGTTATTTATTTATTTAGGAGTAGGCTTGTTATTGGTAAGTCTTTCAGGGTTATGGACTTACAAAACACATGTTAAAAATTTGCCCGATAGTCGGTTGATTGAAATACAAAAAGTTTTTCTCAACGGCGAAGCGCAAATGGATGCATATTTATCGGCATTGCAGTCGGCACAGCCTATCTGTTCGACAGCGGATTTGGTACAATTTTGTTCTCAAAATCAGGTCAATATGACAAAGTTTGCCTGCTTTGTTTATTTGGATAATGCGTTGATTGCGTGGTCAAACAATACGGTTACGTTGCCGGTGGATTATGCCGATATTGACACTGTTGCTTTTTTTAGTGCCGATAATCAATGGCTTTTTGTAAAACATTTACAATCAGGCAATTACAAATATGTTGTGGCTTTAATTATGGGTAATAATTACGAAAATCCACGTCGTAACGGAGGCGAGAGCATTATTTTTGAGCCGACCGTTAATGCCCAAAATGCCAAATATATGATTTATGACAATCAACAGCAAGCCGTCTGTTCGATGTGTCCTAACAAAAACTATCATCCTGATACTCTGACGGTTCTATTACAAATGGGCTTGTCTTTGGTAGGTTTTACGCTGATTATTTTTTCTATTTCGCTTTTACTGTTGAAAATACCGTTTTTCTTTCGCCGAAAAATCTTAATTTTTGTAATCGGGTCGGGGGTGTTATTTATAATGGTCAATTTAATGATTTTATTTTTTGACAATGCATCCGACTTATTTTCACCGATTTATTATGCCTCACATTTCAATTCATTAGGGCAATTATTGGGCAATGTGTATGCAATCTTTTTATCAACCATTTTGTTTATGCAATATGCCTCATTGAGAAACTTTTACAAAAAATCGAAAAAAAATAAATTGTGGATTTCAATTTTTACCATCTTTATAATTTTTTTATCCATAATTGGAATTTATTTTTTAATTTCCGGCATCACCAACGATAGTATAGTGATTTTAAAACCTGAATTGCTGTATCAGTATGATTTACTGAGTGTTGTGGCTATATTATCTATTGTGATGTTGCTTTGGTCAGCATTTTTTGTGTTGTATAAATCGCTTTCGGAAGTGTTTAATATATTGAATGACAAGCGATTATTTGCATTTATAATCGGTGGTGAATTAACTTTGTTTGTATTGGGTATTGTGTTGCCTTCTTTAATTTTTGCAACTCCATCACATTCAATAGGTTATAGTTTTTTATTGTTGGCATTTGTGCTCATGGTAACAGTGATTTCTATTTTTATTTATCGCCAAAAAAAGTGGTATAATTTGTTCTTTTTGTGCCTTATTTTTCTTATTTTGAGTTGCATTGTATGGTTGACCGCACGCCATTCGGCAATAGAGCGTGAAGATAAATATATTGAGCAAATGGCAAAAGATATTTTATCGGTAGAAGATAATTTTATTTCAGATGATTTTTGTGATTTGGCGGAAAAAATGGAAAAAGATAAGGAACTCAAAGAATTATATAATAAGCGAAAATTAGACCCCATTGCGGTTCAACAATATGTTGCCTCGCACTATTTAGACCGATATTCAGGCAAATACAATATCAGAATATATGTAGGTTTGGAGTCTTCGCAGGAGGACAAAATGCGGCTCGAAAAAGCACTTTTTAAAAGTATGCCGGAGCGAAGCAGCGATGCGAGCAGCACCGTGTTTTTCAATCGCATTGGGTTTGGGCATTCGGAATATGTACTCAATTTATTTATTCCTGTGAGAAATTTTGCAGATATGGGCAGATTATTAGTCGTTTTTCGCAAAGATGCTACTTCTTCGCAAGATAGGATGCTGCGAAAAGAAACTTCTTATTTTTCTTATGCAGGTTATGAAAATGGAAAATTAGCCTCTACAAGCACTCACTCCAATGTAAATTATTATCAAAATATATCTGATTATCAATTAGATACGCTGTATTCAGGAATGAAATTTACCCGATTGGAGGTGCAACATACCGTATTTGTGTCTGGGCAAAAAACGCTGCTCATCAGCACCAACAACGACATCATTTGGATGCAATTGTCGTTTATTGTAGGTTTATTTTTGATACAATGTATGCTTTTTATGTTTGTGAGTTTGCTTTTTCGTCCGCTGGGGAGTCAAAATCCATGGAGTTTTGGATTTCAGGAAAGCATTCAATTTTATGTATTGATATTGCTTTTGGTCGCCATTTCAGCCACAGGAACATTGTTTTTTAACTTTTCCCACAAAGTGCAACAAAAAATAGATTTTAACAATATCAATTTGTCATTAAATAGAGTTAAAAATGTGATACTGAGTAACTTTAATGCCATCAGGACTGCCGATTTGGATAAAAATCAATTCGCCGAAATAGAAACCGCTATCACCCATTGCTACGAAAGCGATATGCCGGATATTAACATTTACAACTCCTCCGGTTTGTTGGTCAAAAGTTACGGCAGAGGCATTTTTACCTCCACTTTGATGTCCCCTTTGGCGTATAAATCACTGATAGAGAGCGAACAAGATGTTTATGTTTGTAACGAAAAAATTGATAGAAAAGATTATAAATCTTACTACAAAACCGTTACCAACAAAGATGGCAACATTATCGGATTTATCAATCAAATGATTTTCACACACCGCCCACAATACACTTTTGACCGCCATTATATTCAATTTTTGTCCAAATTTATCACTATCGGAATGCTCATTGTTTTGCTTATCATTATCGGCTCGCTGTTGCTCATTCAGCGATTAACTATTCCACTAAAAAAAGTGATAGGATTGCTTTCCGAAATCAATTCTAATCCTCGTAAAATCAAGACAATGAAGCAAATAGAATGGCATCATAATGACGAATTTGGAGAGTTGGTTTCAACTTATAATTTACTCATTGAACGCATTGTGGTCAGTATGGAACTTTTGGAACGTAATGCACAAGAAATGATGTGGAAAGATATGGCTAAACAGGTCGCCCATGAAATCAAAAATCCACTGACTCCCATGCGACTGACTACTCAACAAATTTTAAGAGAAGTATCTGATAATCAAATAGATAAAGAAAAAATAAAACATTATTTATCCATGATTGTAGAACAAATTGATACTTTGAGTAGCATTGTATCTTCTTTTTCCGATTACGCAAAAGTTAATCTACACAATGGAAAAGTGGAAGATTTGCTGACCATTATTGACAATGCCGTTGCCTCTTTCAATGACCCCGAAGACGATATTTGGGTAAAAGTTGAAAATCATACTTCTGAATCGCAAATACTTTGTTTTACCAACAGAATGCAAATTATTCAAATGGTTAACAACTTAATAAAGAATGCAATACAGGCACGCAAGCCACATCAAAGGCAAAATATTTGTATCTCATTTGTTACTTATGGCGACAAAATGTGGCAAATTCAAATTTCAGATACCGGCACCGGAATGTCGCCACAAGTGCAAGAGAAAATATTTTTACCCGATTTTACCACCAAATCTGCCGGCAGCGGACTGGGCTTGGCAATGGTCAAAAGCATTGTTGTCTCGTGGGGAGGCAGTATTTATTTTGAATCTACTTATGGCGAAGGAACCACTTTTTTTATCAATTTACCCAAATATGTTCCGCATGATAATTAAAAAAATGGTCAATCTGTTTTCTTTTATATTTAGCAAATTATTTTTATTGTTAATTGTTGTGTATCAGCGTTTTATATCACCATTATTGCCTTCTTCCTGTCGATTTGTTCCCACTTGTTCGCAATATGCCAAAGAAGCGGTCAAAAAATATGGTGCATTCAAAGGCGGCTATTTGGCATTGAAAAGAATTTTATCTTGCCATCCATGGGGCAAAAGTGGCTATGACCCCGTGCCGTGAACAGGGGCTGCCAGCATCAAGATTTTGCAAGATTTTCCCTACTTCGACGGTTTCGATTTGTAACCAAAAGAGTATCAACACGTTACGATTTAGCGGGGGGACACTATATTTCAAAAATCCGTTTCTTAAAAATATAAAACACTGATAATCAATCAGTTAAATTTTCTCTCAAAATGACAAGACCGTCGAAGCAGAGAAAACGTTCTAAAAAATGAATAACACACAATAATATCAGAGATTTGACGTTAATAAAAGAAAAAAAAATATTGATAAAATGAAAGATAGAATAGAAGAATACACAAAGCATTATTATAC
>JAISTU010000140.1 GCA_031272415.1 Bacteroidales bacterium
AGCAAATGTATCTTTTTTTATGTTGTACTCCTATTTTGCTCTCCGCTTTTTTCTTTAATTAAAAAAGTTAAAACCTTGTACGATTTTAATAAAATTTATAAGATTAGTAGGATTATAAAGTTGTCTGAACTGTGATTTTCATAAGATTGATGTGATTATTATGATTTTAGATAATCACACAAATCATAAAAATCATTCAAAATCAAAGTTCAGACAGCGGGTGGTGCGAAAATGCAAAAAAAAATCTACACTCTACACTCTACACGCTACACTCTACACTCTAAAAAAAAAGTTTTTTTATTTTTAATTGAATAATTTGTGTATTTTTGCATTTTATACAACAAAAATATTTTTATACAATAAATATTAAAGGAACATGGGTCAAAATGAATCTTGGGGAAACAGGATAGGATTGGTGTTAGCAATGGCAGGAAATGCAGTAGGATTTGGAAACTTTTTGCGATTTCCTGTTCAGGCTATTGAGAACGGTGGCGGTGCATTTATTATTCCGTACATTGTTTGTTTTATATTGTTAGGCATTCCTTTGATGTTCGTAGAATGGACATTAGGACGCTTTGCAGGGCATAGAGGGGCGCATTCACCTCCCTTTATATTGGAAAAAATGGGCGGTAAAAGGAAAATTTGGCGATATGTAGGCGTTTTTGGCATATTTTCAACGCTCGGAATTGCGTGTTATTATTGCTATTTAGAGAGTTGGACGCTTTCTTACATTTATCATTCGGTAATGGGCAGTTTTAATGCGATGCCACAGAGTCAAGTGGCTGCTTTTTTTGCAGATTATCATGATATAAACTCTTCGCATTCAGGTATTCCTTTTGAAAATATTGCTGCATTTGTACTTTGTTTGGCATTGAATATTTGGATTTTAAGTCGTGGCATTCAAAAAGGAATTGAAAAAGTAGCCAAAATTGGCGTTCCTTTGCTGATTATTTTTGGGATTTTTTTGGCAATAAAAGGAGTAACGATTAAAGCGGGCGAAAATGGTGCATTGGTGTCGGGTATAACGGGTTTAAATTTTCTTTGGACGCCAAAATATACCTCTCTTTATGACCCTAAAGTTTGGTTAGCGGCGGCAGGACAAATCTTTTTTACGCTTTCGATAGGAATGGGGTGCATTCAATGTTATGCTTCTTACCTCAAACGCAGTGATGACGTGGCGTTGGGGGCATTATCGACTTGTTTTGTTAATGAATTTGTAGAAATTGTTTTGGGCGGTACAATTTTGCTCTCCATTGCGATAGGATTTGTTGGTTTAGACAGCATACAATCTTTGGTTGCCAATGAGGGTGGTTTTGGGATTGCGTTCCAAACAATGCCTTATTTATTTTCTAAATGGGGAGCTGTTATGGGGGCAATTTGTGGCGTTGCATTTTTTGGCTTACTCTTTTTGGCAGGCATAACGTCCTCATTAGCAATGTGTTCGCCTGCACAAGCGTTCTTAAAAGATGAATTTAAATACAGCAGTCGAAAATCGGCTCTATTGATTGGTGGTGTGTTGATATTGTGGGGATTACCGACCGTTTTGTTCTATAAAAAAGGTGTTTTTGACGAATATGATTATTGGGTAGGTACAGTTTGCTTGTTTTTCTTTGCCATGATGGAGTGTATTCTTTTTTCGTGGGGAGCAGGTATTAAAAAGAATTGGAAAGAACTCAATCGTGCAGCCGATATAAAAATTCCTAAAATATTTAAATATATCTTAACTTTTGTTACGCCGGCTATGTTGATAATTATCTTTTTTGCGGCATTGATTAAGCCTCAAAATGACGAGTGGAATAAGTTAAGTTTTAAGGGCTGGGAAGTGGATGCCTCTTCATTGATAGGCAAATTGACCAATAAAAATGTTGGTTTTAATCGTCAATGGATTGCGGACACACTTTATTCGGATGTTGAGGGTGTTTGTAAGTCGGTTCGCAAGGAAAATAACAAAATTTATGTAGATATAGCCTCATTAAATACCCAAAGTACGGAGGAGGGCTACACAAAGACTTATTCGGCAGACACGCTTTCTGTTTTGCTCATTGAAGAGGGAACGCCTATAAAAGCGGGGACACCTTTAATGAAGGGGAGATTTATTAACAACGTTTTGTATCTTTCTTTGTCGCGGTATTATTTGGTGTTGCTGTTTTTGATTGTCTTAACGGCGGTGGTGATTGCGGCAAGGAAAAGAAAAAAACAATTTCAAATTAAAACACAATGAATACAGACGCACTGATACTAATGATTGTAACGCAAGGCTTGGCAACAATTTTAGCCTTCTATTTTATTATCAGAACTATCACAAATGATAAGAAAAAATAAAGTAAGGGGATGCTAAAACTTTCATTTTTTTAAAATTATTTGACATATCGTTTTTTTGTGTTAATTTGCATTTTAGAAAAATTTAGAATAGGATTTTTTTTAAATATTTAACAATCAGATTATTACATTATATGAAATCTATATTAAATCATCCGATTTTGGAAATAGAATCGGGAATTGAGAGCAAATTTTTGTTCAATGGACAGGTTGTAACGGGGAAAAAAGGTTACACAATAGCCGCCGCTTTGCATCAGGCAGGTTACCCCATACACAGCCATAGTATATCCGGTAGAGAACGCGGATTGGCTTGTGGTATAGGCAAATGCGGTGCTTGCGAAATGCTGGTGGACGGTAAAGTGCGCCGAATTTGCATTACAAAAGTAGATAATGTGCAGCAAGTAGAAGAAATTCCGCAAGATTATCAGGTCGGAATTTACAAAAATCCTCAAAAAGAAGTCAAAATTCACAAAACAACAGTCGCCATTATTGGTGCCGGTCCGGCGGGTTTGGCGTGTCGTGAAAAATTAAATGAATTTGGGGTTAGTAATATCGTTATTGATAACAATGCAACAATTGGCGGACAATTCAATATGCAAACTCACCAATTTTTCTTTTTTGAAAAAGAGAAAAAATACGGAGGCATGAGAGGCTTTGAAATTGCCAAAACATTAGCCGGCGACAATCATACCAATATTTTGCTCAACATGACTGTTTGGGATATTGTTGATGATAAGCGAATTGTGTGTAAAAATTTAGAAAATGATGAAATTTCTTACATAGATGCGTCTTATATAGTGGTCGCCACAGGTGCTATTCCCTTTTCGCCGAGTTTTGAAAATGATGATTTGCCGGGGGTATATACGGCAGCGGTTTTTCAAAAGATGATGAATCAGGAACATACGCTGTTGGGGAAAAATGTACTCACAATAGGGGCAGGCAATATTGGCTATCTGACGTCTTATCAAGGCATGCAAGCGGGGGCAAAAATAAAGGCTATTATTGAGGCTCAGCCACATGAAGGCGGTTTTCCTGTGCAGGCAAATCGCGTGCGTAGGCTGGGTATTCCGATAATGACTTCTTATATTTTGGTCAAAGCGGTACCTAATGAAACGCACACGGGCATCATTGGTGCTATTATTGCGCAATGTAAAGATTTTAAGCCTGTTGCGGGTACGGAAAAGTTGATTGATGGAATTGATATTATTAACATTTGTACAGGCTTAATCCCTGATAATCAATTACTTGAGTTGGCAAAAGAAAAATTTAAAGACAAAGTGTATGCGGCAGGTGATGTTTTACGAATTGGAGAAGGTACAAGTGCCGTTTTGCGAGGAAAACAAACGGCTTTTGAAATCATTCAAGATTTAGGATTAAAATGCGACTACAATCAATATTTATCAGTTTCAAAGGAATATATTGAGTCTCAACAACATCCGTTTAGAGTTTTAAATGATGTCGTTTTGCCTGCCGAAAAAAGGAGAAACTCCAAACCTTTTGTGTTGATAGATTGTTTGTATGGATTTGCGTGCAATCCGTGTGCATTTTCTTGTCCTCACGGTGCGATTTCCAAAACAACTACTTCGCAAGCCCCGCAAATTGATTATGATAAATGTATTGGCTGTATGGAATGCGTTCATCAATGTCCCGGCTTGGCAATTTTCGGATATAGTTTGAGCAAAAATTGGATATTTTTCCCTGTGGAATACTTTGTAAATGAGAAAGAAGAAGTATTTTTGGTAGATAATAATGGTCAAAAAGTGGGAGAAGGTGTTATTGAAAAAATACTCAAAAAACCTAACAAAACCAATGTTGCACGGGTGAAGGCGACCGATATTTTTGGTGAAAATTTACTCAAAGCAAGAGGCTTTATTCTTAAAGCCGATTATCCGCAAGCAGTAGAATTAAAAGATGTTGATTATCAATCAATTGACCCATTTATTTGTCATTGTGATGATGTTACATTGGAGCAATTGCTCGCCATTGTTAAAGACCGCCGTTTTGTGTCTATTGATGAACTCAAACACACTATCCGCATTGGTATGGGCAGTTGTCGGGGGAAACGTTGCATTCCGCGAGTGAGGCTTTTGTTGCGGTCAAAAGGGATTGAATTGGTGGGCGATTCAACGCCGCGCGGACCTATGGCAAATCCTGTTTTGGTGGGTGATTTGTTGCATAAAAAATTGCCTGTTTCTTTCTTAATAGGTGAAAATCAAGCAGTTAAGAAAACAAAAGTAAAAGTTTTGGTCGCCGGTGGAGGTATAGCAGGCAGTGCATTGTTCCGTTATTTTGCCGAAGAAGGCTTAAATCCTTTGCTTATCAATGCCGATAGGGGTGCTTCATGGCGAAATATTGCCGGCGGACGTCCTGCATTTTCTAACCCTGATATTGCTGATATTGCGTTACATAATTTAGAGATTTTCAAGGATATACAAAAAGATTACGACATCCATTATCGCCCCATTCATTACATCAATTTGGTGCATGATGATTTGACGTATCGCAATTTAGATGCCTCTCGTGCGTGGAGCGATGCGTATATGATTGAAAAAAAGGACTTTCAGAAGGAAATTTCACCCCTTTGGAATCCCAATTTAAATGATTATTCACACGCTTTGATAACCCGCGACTGTTGGCAAGCAACACCCGGCAGAGTGATTGACTACATCCGCTCAAAAGGCATAGAAAAAGGTGGTCAATTGCTCGAAGATGCTCAATTGCTCGAATTGTATAAGCAAGGAAATCAATACTTTGCAATTGTCAAAACGCATGAAGGAGAATATATTGAATATTGTTGTGAGCACTTTGTCAATGCGTTAGGTTTTGATGCAGCACGTTTTGCACATGCCGTTGGTATTGAAACAGGTATATATCCCGTTAAACATCAAGCATTTATCACTCAAAGGTTGAATTTGATGGGCATAGACGGCAAAGCCTTAGGAATGGTTATTGACAGACGCAATCGTAACGGATTTTCAGCCATTTATGGACAACAATTAACGCATACAGGACAGATAATCGGCTGTGCTTCACCTGCTTGCGACCCACAAGAAACCAATCAATCGCTCAAATTCAACACCAAAGATTTCTTAAATATTGTCATGGAAATGTTTGCGTCTTGGATTCCTAACCTTTCGGCAGTCGGCATACAAGCCACATGGAGCGGCTATTATACCGAACCACGTTATATTGTAGACCCCGAACTCGGACTTTTGATTGGCTTGCGCGGACACGGCTTTATGTTAGGTCAATACCTTGCAAAACAATATGTTACGGCATATTTAGGCGGTACAGTACCTTCTTATATGCAAGAACTCAAACTGTCAGGTAAAGGACTGAGTGAGAGTGCATTTAAATAATTAAACACTGATTGTTTTAATTTTTTACATTTGTATATTTAATCATGGGGGTAGGAAAATTCTTATCCCCTATTTTTTTGCATTTTGGGAGAAAAATGTTCTAAAATCAGACAAAATACACAATAATATCGGTGATTTGACGTTATAGAAACAATGTAAGATAAAACTTCAATAAAATGAAAGATAGAATAGAAGAAGACAACAAACATTATTACACCGG
>JAISTU010000199.1 GCA_031272415.1 Bacteroidales bacterium
TGACTGATTTTATCAACCATATACTTTTTCCTACTAAAAATTCGATTAACTTTTTATATGTTTTGCAAAGATACACTTTTTTTGATACAAAAGTTAATTTTGCGAAAAAAAAGTTGCAATTATTTTATAATATGTTGATAATCAAAGAGAAAAAATTTTTGAGTTTTTTTGTCTGAACTTTGATTTTATTCCAGAGTGTAGAGTGCAGAGTGTAGAGTGTAGAGTGCAGAGTGTAGAGTGTAGAGTGCAGAGTGTAGAGTGTAGAGATTATTATGATTATAAAATTGTCTGAACCACGATTTTCATAAGATTTACATGATTAACAGGATTATAATAATTGTCTGAACCGCTGATTTTCGCAAGATTTATATGATTAGCATGATTAAAATAATCACACAAATCATTAAAATCATTTAAAATCATAGTTCAGACAGGGGGGGCAGGACATGTGATGTACAAATTTTAGAACAATTTTATCCCAAAATGCAAAAAAAAAATCTAAACTCTACACTCTGAAAAGTCGTTTTTTGAGCCCTCAACTTTCAACTCAAAAAAAAGTGTAATTTTGTATTTAGTATAAATTTTGTAACATAAAATTAAGATTTAATAAAAATGAGTTTAGAAGAAAGAATAAATGGAGATATTAAGACGGCAATGCTTGCCAAAGATAAAGATAAATTGAACGCTTTGAGGGCTATAAAATCGGCAATTTTATTACTCAAATCTGAAAAAAATGCACAGCAAATTGATGAGGATGCCGAATTAAAAACATTGCAAAAATTAGCAAAAGCCCGAAAAGAAGCCGCTCAAATTTATCAAACGCAAAACAGAAAAGACCTTTACGATGAGGAAATGGCTCAATATCAAGTAATTGCACAATATTTGCCTGCTCAAATGAGCGAAGTTGATATTGAAAATACACTCAAACAATTGATGACCGACAACGGCATTGACAACATCAAAGATATGGGCAAATTGATGGGATTGGCAACAAAAACTTTTGCAGGAAAAGCAGATAATAAAATAGTTTCTCAAATTGTAAAACGTTTATTATCATAGTTTTATGGAGCGGAAAATAAAAAATGTATATGCTCAATCGGAATATTATTGTTTTGGGTGTTCGCCACACAATCCAATAGGTTTGCATTTGGAATTTATTGAAAATGATGACTATATACAAACGCTTTGGTTTCCTTCGCTCTATTATGAGGGCTATCCGGGCAATGTACATGGTGGTATTTTGGCGA
Organism: Bacteroidales bacterium; assembly: GCA_031272415.1. Lineage (GTDB taxonomy): Bacteria > Bacteroidota > Bacteroidia > Bacteroidales > WCHB1-69 > JAISTU01. The sequence goes on from JAISTU010000199.1 coordinate 1,248, forward strand.
CCCTTTTGGACGAAACAGCCGCATGGACAATGTATATCAAAGCCCGTTGTGCAGGTGTAACTTCTCGCATGAATTTGCGGTATAGGAAAGGTTTGCCCACTCGTTTGTCGGAAGTCATTATCAGGGGAAAGGTCAAAGAAATGAACCGAAATCTTTGCTATATTACAACGGAAGTAATTGATAAAGAAGGAGTTGTATACGTTGAGGCAGAGGTAGTTTATTTTACATTTTCGCATGAAAAGTCTGTTAATGAAGCATTTTATCCTGCGGATTATAATAGTTTTTTTGAAGAATAAGATAAAATATTGCAAAAATGGATAAAAATATTCTAAAAACAGATATTCCGCCTGAAATTCTTGAAAAAATTAAACGTTTTTGTGCCTATCAGGAGCGTTGTCCTTTTGATATTCGTAATAAATTGATTTCGTGGAAAGTAAGTAGTTCGCAAATCAATGAAATTATTGCTATTTTGGAGCAAGAAGATTATCTTAATGAAGAGCGTTTTGCAGAGGCTTATGTGCGCGGAAAATTCACTATCAAAGGCTGGGGATTGCAAAAAATAAGTCATGCATTGCATGCCAAACATGTTTCAAAAAATCATATTGATGCGGCACTGGCAATCATCAGCGACCGACAACAAATGGAAAAAATGAAACAAGTGGCACTCAAATGGCTGCAAACTCACCCCGAAGAAGATAATGAAAAATGCAAACAAAAATTGTTTAACTATTTGGTTTCCAAGGGATATAATTATCATTTATGTTCCAAAATGTATTTTCAATATTTTTCACAATGGAACAAAGAAAAAGAAAATGTTAAATCTAAAAAATAAAATAATGCACGAAGAAATTGTACCAAAAACGAGTTTTTTTTACCGCATGTTTCGGTTTTATGTGCGTCTTTTGCACGATTATATATATTACAAAAAAACATACAGTTTTGGGATAGAAAATTTGCCCGCAGACGGCACACCGCTTATCATTGCTTCCAATCATCAAAATTGTCTCTGTGATGCGTTGGCGATATTGTATTCAGGGATTAAACGCAAGCCGTATTATATCACGCGTGCGGATGCGTTTGAAATCAAAGGGGCAAGGAAATTCTTTATCGGATTGGGATTGTTGCCTGCATATCGACTTGATTTTGAGGGAGAAACATCTTTAAAAAACAACCTATACACTTTTGAGTTGTCGCAACAATATTTGTTAAAAGGGACAAGTATAGTGATTTTTCCGGAAGCAGGACATCAGGATAAACATTATTTAGGCAATTTTTCTTTGGCATATTTGAGAATGGCTTTTGATGCTGCCCAAAGGTCTGATTTTAAGGAGAATATATACATTTTGCCGGCTTGCAATCATTATTCTCAATATTTTCCGATACGGGAGGAAGTTTTGGTCAAATTTGGAAAACCTATTGCGTTGCAGCCTTATTATGACCTCTATCAAACCAAGCCGCGAACGGCACAAAGACAAATCAATGAATTGGTACGTCAACAAATCAACGATATGATGCTCAATATCAATGATTTAGACAATTATAAAGCCATAGATTTTTTACGCAATCATTTTCGTTGGTGCAGAAATGGAGGCAAAATGGGTGAAAAATTAAAATTGCCCAAACAATTGGAAATTGACAAAAGAATATTTGCATGTTTGGAGTTTGAAAAAATAGATAATGAGCAGAATATCAATCAATTATACAAAAATACAACTCAATTGGAAACGCTGTATAAGCAATTTCATATTCAAGAGTCTGATTTTCATAAAAAAACATCCTGCTTGGGTTTATGTTTTCAAATTTTGTTGGCATTGATATGTTTGCCGTTGTGGATTGTAAGTTTATTTCCGGCGGTTTTTATTTATCAAATTCCCCGCATTTTCAACAGAATGATGCCTGACATAATGTTTGAAAGCACTTTTCGCATCGCTATTATGGCACTTTTTACCATTCCGCTCTTTTTGGGGGCAACGGTGGCTTTGATTTGGATTTTTACAAAATGGTGGATAGCCCTTTTGTTTTTGGTTGCCTCGCCTGCAATAGCCTTATTTTCATGGTATTACGTGTCAAAAACAAAAGCAATCATACGTCAGTTGAGGCTCAAATTCTTAAAAAAATCTGCAAAATTTAAAGCAGTTACTCAATTGAGGGAAACCGTTTGCACCGATTTTGCCAATTGTATCAACAAAATTGACAAAAAATGAAGCAATTTATAGTCACTATACTGATTTTTGTAAGTTTTTTATCTTTTGGACAAGATTTTCAAAAGCCTGATTATCAATCGATTGAAAAAAACATCAAAAAACAAAATACATCTTTTTATTATCCTAAATTGATGGAAAGGTATTTGCATTGCGACACCACTTTGAGTTTGGATGAAAAGCGACATTTGTATTATGGCTATGCGTTTGAGCCAAAATATGCGCCCTATGACAATTCAAAATATGCCGATAGCATTGCCAAATTGATGAGCCGAAAAGATAAATTGGGTGCCACTGAATGGCAAAGAATTGTGGAATATGGCGACAAAGTGCTTGCCAAAGACCCTTTTAGTTTGCGGGCTCTCAATTACCAAATGTATGCTTTGGAACGACTCAACGACGGTGAAAAATCGTATAAAAAAGCCATCCAAATGAGCATTATTATTGAGGCTGTATTGAGTTCCGGGCATGGAATGACCCCAAAAGATGCACTTTTTGTTATCAATGTAGAGCATGAATTGGACATTATTGGCATTTTGGGATTGCACCCAAAAGGTAAGCAAAGATTTATAGAATACAATGATTATCGGGCAGTTGCGAAAAATAAATATGGCATTGAAGGCTTATATTTTGACATCACTCCTTGCCTTAAATCAGCAGAAAATTCTTTTAAATAAATGAATATCAAGCAAGTAGAAAAACAAGCAATGATTTTTGCTGCCGGGAATGGCAGTCGATTGGGGAAATATACACAAAATCAGCCCAAAGCGTTGGTCAAAATCGGCGGTAAAACCTTGCTCGAAAATGTGATTGAAAAAATGATTGCCACAAATGTAACCTATATTGTTATCAATATTCATCATTTTGCAGATAAAATTGCCGATTTTGTAAAAAAAAGTAATTTTAATGCAAAAATTAAACTCTCTTTTGAGGCTCAATTGTTAGACACCGGCGGCGGTTTGAAAAAAGCAGCACCTTATTTTGACACTCAAAAGCCTGTCATTTTGTATAATACAGACATTGTAAGCAATATTGATTTAGAAAAAATGTATTCTTATCATATTGATAATCAACTACTTGCAACATTAGCCGTCCGTTTGCGTCAAACAGAACGATATTTTCTTTTTGATGACCAAAATTGCTTTTGCGGGACTTTCAATAGACGCACAAATGAGAAACAATTGAAGGAAAATATATCCTCTGATATTTCGCTTAAACACTTGGCATTCAGTGGAATACATATTATTTCTCCTAAAATTTTTACTTTTTTCCCAAAGAAAGATATTTTTTCAATCAAAGAACTTTATTTTGCTGCCCCCCCCAATTGCAGTATCAAAGCCTATCCGCACGACAAAGATACATGGGAAGATGTAGGAAAAATTGAAACTTTGGAGAGATTTTTTTTAGAGTGTAGAGTGTAGAGTGGAGCGATTTTTTTTGCATTTTTGCCCCCCTTGTCTGAACTGTGATTTGAAATGATTTGCGTGATTTAGATGATTATTATAATCATGCTAATCATATAAATCTTATGAAAATCAGTGGTTCAGACAATTTTTTTATTTTTTTCACTTTTATTTTTTAATTGATAAAAAAGTATATTTTTGTAAAATTAAAAATTAACAACAAAAAATATTAAAAAAAGAAAACAATAGAGAAAATCCTTCGAGTGATGAAGGTCACAGTAGAGATACTGTGCAGTTTAATAGTGAGCCTTTTAGAAAAGGTGAAATTGATGTGCCAAAGAGCGATATAAAGTATTGCTTGCACGAACGTTAGTAAAAAAGAAACAAACAGTTCCTTGGCTAACGCGTTACCCCCCTTGCTTGCAAGTACAAAGCCTGAAAGGAGCAGGCACCTGATAAATATAGGCAGGTATCGGCAATTGCTGACGCACTGCTTTGTCGCTGTTGTTGC
>JAISTU010000108.1 GCA_031272415.1 Bacteroidales bacterium
TTTTGGGTTTTTTTTCAACAAAGTAGTTAATTCATTGATAATCAATGAGAAAAATTTTTCAAAAATAGCACTTTTCTTGATTTTTCATCAAAAGTGGCAACTTTTGGGTTCAAATATGAAAAAATAGAGTGTAGAGTGTAGAGTGTAGAGACGTTGCATGCAACGTCTTTACTTGTATAGTCTGAACCACTGATTTTCGTATGATTGATGTGAATATTATGATTTTAGATAATCACACAAATCATTAAAATCATTCAAAATCAAAGTTCAGACAATGCAAAAATCTCTACACTCTTCACTCTACACTCTACACTCTAAAAAAAAGGTTTTTATCTTTTAATTGAAAAAATTGTGTATCTTTGCATTTTGGTTTTTTTAACATTGTTATTTATGCGGATGTGGCGTAATTGGTAGCCGTGCCAGACTTAGGATCTGGTGTCGAGAGACGTAAGGGTTCGAGTCCCTTCATCCGCACAAAAAACTTTCATCCTACAAACTCACTCTCAACTAACTATGTCTGCTCTTGCTTTACTGCGGGTAACTAAATATACACCTGCAAAAACCAAACAACCTGCAATAACTTTTTCCCATCCAAAGTTGTCCAATCCTATCATTATGGCAATACAAGACGCAATGACAGGCTGTAAATAATTGTACATACTTAAAAGCGTGGGTCTCAATGATTTCTGTGCAATAGGAATTAAAAAATAGGATAAAAAAGTGGCAAAAATAACCACATAAGCAATTTGAAAATAAGTAAATATACCCAAATCAGCAAAATTGGTACGCAATAGCGAGTCTTTGCAAAATGGGAATGCAAGTATTGCGGCAAATAAGAACATCCATTTCATCGCCGTTATGGGCGAATATTTGGAAATTAAATTCTTAAACACCGTCAAATAAATTGCGTATGAAATGCCGCTGAGAATAATCAACAAATTTCCGTGCAAACTACCGCTGCCAACGGCTTCCGCTGCGGTATGAAAAATAAGCAACAAAACGCCTGCCGCACCGACAACAATACCTGCCACTTTTTTGAAAGAAATAGGCTCTTTGAGTATCACAGCCGCCAAAATCATGCTATAAACAGGTAAAAGTGTGATGATTATGGAGGCATCTACGGGCGATGTTTGAGACAAACCCACCAAAAACGGCAATTGATTGATAAAAATGCCAAAAAAACCGGCAGCAAACAATTTCAAAACATCTTTTAGAGGCACTTTTTCTTTTTTTGCGAACAAAGAAACCGCCCAAAACAACACCAATGCCCCTGTCATGCGGAAAAAATTCAAAGTATAAGGCGAAATAGTGTCAGGTATTAAACCACGCGACAAAGGTGTGTTGATACCAAAAATAATATTGGCTGCCAAAATGGCGATATGTCCTTTTAAATCACTCTTTCTAAAATTCATAAATACTTGATAATGAATATATTATAAAATTATTTCTGTATAACATTTTTTGTAAGCCAATTGAAAAGTTCTTGCAAAACGACTCCCGACATTGTTTGCTCTATCAAAGCATATTCCAAAACATCTCCGCTTTGGCAATCTTGAAAAAAATGATTTAAATTAGGCAACATTTTTATAGTAACATTTTGATTATCAGCCTTTTGCATAGCATTTTTAATTGCCTCCAAATTTTCTTTTGCTGCCACTTGTTTATCCTTTTGTCCGTTGAGTGCCAAAACAGGGCATTGTATTTTTTGCAAATAAATATCCGGTTGAGAGCGAAGTAGGTTGTAAATATCCATTGAAAGTAATTGATTTACAGCCAATTTCACAAAATCATCTTTTTCCATTTCTTCGGTAAAAATAGAAGGTAATTGCTCAAAATGTTGTAAATAAAAATTTTTGAGGTCATTTTTGAGTTGTTGTTTATCAGTTGCATTTTTGACCATTGTAAATGCTTGTTGTTGAATATTTTGTAAGTTTTTCCATTCCGAATCACTCATTCCTTGGCTTTGAAAATTCATTTTTTGTTGCAAAATCAGCAAAGAATCGCCTCTTAATCCGGGTGCTGCCAACAAAATAACGAACGCAATTGTAGGATTTTTTGCTGCCAACATAGTGGCAATCAAACCGCCTTGACTATGCCCGAACAAACCTATCCTTTTTTTGTCAATTTGTTTTCTTTTTCGCAAAAAATCAACTGCAGACTGCGCATCATTGAGCAAATTTTCATAATCTGCATTCAAATAATAATGTGCCGACAAACCGCCGGGCATCCCCCTATCATCGCAACGCAAAACCGCCACCCCGTTACGCGTCAAATAATCTGCCAAAACCAAAAACGGTTTATGTCCCATCGCCGTTTCGTCTCTGTCCTGCATTCCGCTGCCGGTGAGCAAAATAACTGCCGGAAATTTCCCCTTTTTGGCAGGCAAAGTGAGCGTCCCTTTGAGTTGCAAATTATCTTTTGTATTTTCAATCGTTACCTGCTCTTCGTAATACGGATAAGGCTTTTGCGGCAATTGCGGACGCTGAACTTTTGCAAAAACGGTTTGCGACAAATTCAACGGGTAAATGCCTCCATTTTGCATAAAAACTCCTTTAAAAAGCGTATCCCCTTCTAAATGAGCGATATAATGAATGTTCCACTTTTTATGCACAATCGTAAGTGTATCATTTTCAAAGGAAACGCTTGTTAAGGTGTCGCTTGCTTTTTGGTCAATGCTGCGAATAATACCTTCATAATTCCCTGAATCTGATTGAGATATATTAAATGAGAGCCTCAAAGTGGGTCCTTGTGTTTCCAATTTTCCTTTCCATTGTCCTGAAATATTTTGTCCTTCACAGGCATAAACAATTGATATACAAATAATTAAGAATAGTACTCTGTTTTTTTGCATCCTATTTTCTTTAATTCACAGTTTTACAAAGATACACAAATTTTTCAATTAAAAATTAAGAGGTGCGTAAAAACGGTATCCTTGTCGTTTGAATAATAGTGTAAGTGTAGAGAGTAGATTTTTTTGCATTTTGGGCGAAAAATGTTGTAATTTTTGAGAAAAAAAGATTTGTAATATATTGAGAATCAAACATGTAGAGACGTAACGTGTTACGTCTTCATTATAAAACATTGATAATCATACATTTATACATTTATATATCAAAAAAAGACGGAACATGTAAGACGTAACACGTTACGTCTCTACATTAAAAAAAACGGCAGGGATGCCATTTCTACATTTTTAATTTTTAATTGAAAAATTTGTGTATTTTTGCATTTCATTAAAAAGGATATTAAGATAGAATGAAACTAAACGTAGCAGATTTTGGAAAATTAATTTTAAGAATAGGGACAGGCGGTTTGATGCTTTTTCATGGTGTTCACAAATTGTTGCATGGTTTTGAGGGGATAAAAAGCATGTTGGTGGCGGCACATTTACCGCAATGGTTGTGGATAGGAGTTCCGGTGGGAGAAATTATTGCTCCTTTGTTGCTCATTTTGGGAATTTGTGGTCGTTTATCGGCTGTTACACTGATGTTTACGATGATAATGTCTATTTATTTGGCATTTGGTTGGTCGGCATTTGAAATTGGCGCAATGGGCGGTTTAAAAGCCGAATTAAACTTATTGTATATATGTGCAGCGGCGGCTATTTTGTTACTCGGAAAAGGAAAATATGCCCTCCAAAAGAAAGACAGCGGATTATTTGCTTAAATCCCATAAATACAATATTTTCCCATTTTTAACGTTCTTTTTTATATAAATGAAGAAAAAATTAAATACGCAAAGAAAAATAGTAATAGCCTTATTTGCTTTATTTTGTGCAAATTCGATGGCTCAAAATTATACCATTACGGGAGTTGTTTGCGACAGTGCAAGCAATGAAAAGTTGTTTTATGCGACAGTCGGCTTGTTGAAAGCGGAAGACAGTACGTCTGTGAGCGGTGTTTCTACCAATGAAAAAGGCGAATTTACGCTCTCCAATATTGCAGCAGGAAATTATCTTTTTAAAATATCTTATGTAGGCTATCATCCTTATATTCAGCCACTTACGGTGGAAGGAGGCGAGAAAAACATCAATATGGGGACTATTCAATTGGTGTCATCTTTCAAAACATTGGCAGGCTTTGAGGTAATAGATAAAAAGCCTGTTTATACGGTCGATGGCGAAAAAACACTTTACAATGTATCCGAAGACCCCGCCGTGCAAACAGGAACGGCATCGGATGCCCTGCAAAATGCACCCGGCGTTGAGGTGGACGTCGAAGGAAATATCACTTTGAGAGGCGTCTCAAGCGTTGAAATTTGGATTAACGACAAACCTTCCCGCCTTAATGCCGAAAATTTAAAAACTTATATCCAACAAATGCCCGCCAATAGCATTGAAAGAATTGAGGTAATTACCAATCCGTCAGCCAAATACAGTGCCAAAGGGTCGGGCGGAATTATCAATATTGTTACCAATACGGGCGTTAAAAAGAACAGTTTTATCAGTTTTGGCGTCAATGGCTCTACTTCTCCCCGCATAAGTCCTTTTATTTCATTTGGTTATCAAAATAAAAAACTTTCATTGAATTTGTATCTCAATGGCAGTTTCAGCATTTGGAAAAGCAATCATCAAAGTTACGACTCTCTTTTGAACGAGAACAAAGAGTTATCTTCTTATAAAACAGATACTTCCGAATCTAATTCAAGGACTTTCGGTGGCGGATTGTATGTTAATTTTTCGTATGAAATTGATACCATGAATGAACTTTCATTTTGGGGCGGTGGCTACCCTAATTTTAACAATTCATCAAGTATCGCCAAAACTGCCAGACAAGAATTTATTACCAACCCTGATGCCTACATTTACACAGAAGAAGGCAATTCTGCTTCTATAAACGGAGGAGGCTGGTTTGGACTTGGATATGAGCATAAATTTAATAATGAAGGACATAAATTGAACGCCGATATAAGTGGCAATTATTGGGGAGATAACAGCAATTCTACCGAAAAATGGGACTATACCACGCATCCTCAATTAAATGTGGACAAAAAAAATCCATCTGATAATGATAACTTTTCTATAAGTTCTTCCATTGATTATACATTGCCTTATTTAAAAAACAAGGGTGAAATTTCAGTCGGTTTGACAGGAAATTATAATCATAGAATAGAATTATCAGTCATAGATACATTATCACAAAATGGTGAATATCAAACAGATTCATTAAGATTGTGGGATGGCATAGAAAAAGGTTATGAAATGGGAGGATATGTTACTGTTAGACATAAATTTGGCAATTTTACCCTTAAAGCAGGATTTAGAACAGAATATGAAAATATTGATTTAGAGATATTTAACTCTCCCAAAGACAATGTACATGAGGGCAGGTGGGGCTTTTTTCCGTCTCTTCATTTGAGTTATAAAACCAAATCTATGCACAATTTTTCGCTCTCATACACTCGGCGGGTCAGTTTTCCGCAAGCAAGCGAAATGACCACTTTTATTCGCTATTACGATGAAAGTTTTAGTATGGGCAATCCCGACCTCAAACCTACATTTACCAATTCGGTGAATGCCGATTGGACAAAATATTTTGAAAAATTTGGTTCGGTAGGCATTTCAGCCTATTTTCGCAATTCAACAGATGTACGAAACGAGATTTCGGACGTAATGTATAACCCCTATTTTGGGCGAATAGTAACATTTAGTCAGCCCTTCAATTCGGGGGCATATTACAGCGTTGGGGGTGATGTCAATGTAACTTATCGGCTCAAAGCATTTATGAATATTCGCTTTTACGGCAGGGTAAATTATGATTATACCGAAACCATGTTCAGAAAAGACCAAACAATTTACACCCGAAATTTGACCTATAGTTTTAGGCTGAATTTTTGGGCTAAATTATGGAAAGTGCTTGAAATACACGCATCTGCAAATTACAGTTCGCCCTCAAAATCAGTTTTTTCTACCAGTAGCGATGGCTTTTCTGTCAATTGTGGATTGAGAGCCGATTTTCTCAAACGCAAAATTTCGGTGTATGTAAATGCCAACGACATTTTTAACACCCGCAAATACACTTCTCAAAACAGCAATCCATACTATATTTCCAATAGCACCCGCAAATACAATACTCGCTCTGTCAGTGCCGGCATTACGTTCCGTTTCGGAAAAATGGAACTCGAATCAAGCGGCGGTATGCAAGGCGGCGCCGGCGAACCAAACGGAATGTAAATTTCAGTGGAGAGATTGAAAGTTAGAGTGTAGAGATTTTTTTTTGCATTTTCGCCCACCCTTTGTCTGAACTGTGATTTTGAATGATTTGAATGATTTGTGTGATTATCTATAATCACAATTTTAAAATCATGCTAATCACATCAATCATACGAAAATCAAAGTTCAGAAAAAAAACTCAAAAATTTTTTCTCCTTGACAATCAACAAAATATAAAATAATTGCAATTTTTTTTTTCGCAAAATTTATTTTTAATCCCAAAAAAAGTGTATCTTTGCAAAAGGCTTGACGATGTTGTCAGGGTAATTTTTTTTTCAAATGTATAGAAATATTGAAAAAATGACAAAAGTCGAAGACAATTTGGATGCATGTAAGTCATTGATTTACAGCAACTTATGGAGGCAAAAAGGGCTTGTAGCG
>JAISTU010000017.1 GCA_031272415.1 Bacteroidales bacterium
GAAATAATAAATTATTTTACAAGCGGTCATACAAACGCCAAAGCAGAGCGTATCAACGGACAAATTGAACGGTTTATATCCAACAGTTACGGTACAAAAGATAAAGATTTTTCAATGTACAGAATAGCATTGTACTTCTCCTAACGCAACCCCTTTTATCGCTGCAAAAAAATATAAAGCCAAGATACACAATTTTTTCAATTAAAAATTAAAAATGAATAATTAAAAATTATTTTTTTGCTATTTTGTTGATTGTCAAGGAGAAAAATTTTTTGAGTTTTTTTGTCTGAACTTTGATTTTCGTATGATTGATGTGATTATTATGATTATAAAATTGTCTGAACCACGATTTTCATAAGATTTATATGATTAGCATGATTAAAATAATCACACAAATCATTAAAATCATTCCAAATCAAAGTTCAGACAATGCAAAAATCTCTTCACTCTACACTCTAAAAAAAAAGCCTACTGCTTTTACACAATAGGCTTTAAAAATGCAAAAAATCAAAAAAATGAACAAACAAAATCTATTAGTATCTATTCCTTTCGGTATAGTATGTGTGCAACAATTTATGTGCCAGTTCGCTATTGGGCGAGCCTAAAAATTCGGAATAAATAGCCTGAACTTCCGGATTTTCATGCGATTTTCTATATTCTTTCTTTTCGTCTTCTTTGTAAATCGCTTCCATTCGTTTGGTACGTATTGCCAAATTGGTAGGTACAGGCTGTCCGCCTCCGCCCAAACAACCGCCGGGACATGCCATTACTTCTACAAAATGATACTGTACAGTTCCATTTTTGATGGCATCCATCAACTTGCGGGCGTTAGCTAAACCATGTGCTATTGCCACTTTGAGTTCAACACCTTCGAGAAAACTATATTCAGGCAATACATTTTCAACCAAAAGTGAGGCTTCTTTTATACCGCTAAACCCGCGTACAGGCGTAATTCGCAAGTTTTCAAAAGGAATTTCTCTGCCTGTAACCAATTCGTATGCAGTACGTATAGCCGCCTCCATTACGCCACCGGTAGCACCAAAAATAACAGCCGCTCCACTCGAAGAACCCATTATTGAATCAAATTCTTCATTTTTGAGTGTCAAAACGTTAATCCCCGATTGTTGAATCATAATGGCTAACTCTCTGGTTGTCAATACATAATCAACATCTTGGTATCCGCTGTCTCTCATTTCGGAACGATTGGCTTCAAATTTCTTAGCCGTACAAGGCATTACTGAAACTGAAACGATGTCTTTGGGGTCAATTCCACGCTTTTCTGCATAATACGTTTTGGCAATTACACCAAACATTTGTTGCGGTGATTTGCAAGTGGAAAGGTGTGGCAACATGTCCGGATAGATATGCTCAATAAACTTAATCCACCCCGGTGAACATGACGTAAACATGGGCAAAGCGGTGGAAGTATTGCCATCTACAAGCACTTTTTTCAATCTGTGCAACAATTCCGTACCCTCTTCCATAATGGTTAAGTCGGCACTCCAGTCGGTATCCAAAACGGCATCAAATCCCATTGCTCTCAAAGAAGCGACCATTTTGCCGGTTACGCGGTGGCCTGATTTGAGTCCAAAACGTTCTCCTAAAGCAACGCGTACTGCGGGTGCCGTTTGTACAATGACAAATTTATGCGGGTCATAAATAGCATTCCAAACCTCTTCGATGTAACTTCTTTCGGTCAAAGCACCTGTGGGACAACGATTTATGCACTGTCCGCAATTGGTACAAACGACTTCTGCCATCGGTTTTTCGTGGAAAGTACTCATTTTGGCTTTGTTTCCTTTGCCTGACATAGTAAGCGCATTAACACCTTGCAATTCGGCACAAGTCCTCACGCAACGCGTACAACGGATACATTTTGAGTCATCTTTTTGAATGGAATACGATGAAATATCTGGTGCAATTTGTTTTCTCAAATTGATAAACAAATCTTCATCCGTTCGATATTCCAATGCCAAAGATTGCAACTCACAACTATTACTGTATGAACATTTTATGCAATTGATATTGTGTTCTGTAAGCAATAATTCGAGTATATGCTTTCTGGCAGTACGTATTTTTGCCGTATTGGTAATAATTTTCATGCCCTCACGTACCGGTGTTGCACAAGCAGCCACCAAATTGGGGTCTTTTTCGACCTCAACTACGCAAATTCTGCAATTACCTGCTACACATAAATCTTCGTGATGACACAAAGTAGGTATGTGTACATTCATCATTTTGGCTGCATCTAAAATACTTGTTCCCTCCGGAACTTGCAGCGGGGTTTCATTTATGAATATATTTAACATCTTGGTTTCCATATAATTATCCTCCATTTTTTAGTAAACAATTTCTTCTCTAAAATTTTCAATAATTGACCTGAAAGCATTCCCTACCGAGCGTCCTAATCCACATTTGGATGCAAATTTCATCGTATAGGCTAATCGCAACAGTTCGTCCAAATAAGTTTTTGGTTTTTCTTTGCGTTTAACGGCGCGAATGCCATGCAACAATTGCTGGGTTCCTACGCGGCAAGGCGTACATTGACCACAGGATTCTTCCTCAAAAAATATCAAATAATTTTCCAAAATGTTGTACATGGAGCGGGATGAATTGAAAACTTTCATCGAACCGCCGGTAGGCACTCCTTCAAATCCTATAATCGTGTTTTTGAACTCTTTACGAGGCACGCAAAAACCGGATGCACCCCCAACTTGTACCGCTTTGGTATCTCCGTCGCCAAATTCGTCTACAAATTGTTGAACGCTCATTCCCATTTCCAATTCAAATACACCTTCTTTGCTGCAATCGCCTGATACTGAAAACAATTTACTGCCTTGTGAGGCTTTTGTTCCCAATTTTTGGTACTCTTGGGCACCAATATCGGCAATAATCATTGCATTAACAAAGGTTTCAACGTTATTTACAACAGTTGGTTTGCCAAGGTATCCGCAATTGACGGGGAAAGGAGGTTTATTGGTCGGCTCGCCTCTATGTCCCTCCATAGATTGCAAAAGTGCCGTTTCTTCACCGCAAATATAAGCCCCTGCACCGTATCTTAAATCCAATTTAAATTGGACACCCAACGGTTTGAGATTTTGCTCCATGCGGTCGATAGCAATTCGCAGTTTGGTATTGAGGTATTTGTACTCGGCACGGATATATATATATCCTTCTTTTGCGCCGGTAACATACGCCGCCAAAACCATTCCCCAAATTACTTTATCAACGGCTTTGTCAAGGATTTCTTTGTCTTTAAAAGTACCCGGTTCGCCCTCGTCTGCATTACAAACGATATATTTGACAGGGCTTGGGTCTTCCTTAACAATTTTCCATTTCATACCAGACGGAAATCCGGCACCTCCGCGTCCGCGTAAGCCCGATTCCATCATTTCATTGATAAATTTATCCTTGCCCATCTTCATTACTTTGTGTAACAATGCAGGATAATCCATGTCTTCTCTGAATATTAATTCAGTACGCTTTAATTGTGTCGCCATGTTTTTTTAATCTTTTTAAAAATTTGTTGATTTGATTAATTAACTGTTTTTCATGTAATTGACAATAATGTCTTTTACTTTCTCCGGGGTTAGTTCCATGTAAGGCTCATCATTGATGAGCATAGCCGGACCCTTGTGACAAGCACCAAGACAGTTGGTATAATAGAGCGAAAAACGACCATCTGATGTGGTCTCTCCCGGACGTATGCCCAACATATCATAGATAGCATCTATGATGTCTTCCTTGCGCTTCATGTCGCAAATAATTGTCTGACAAACTCTTATCACATGTTTGCCCTGATGGGTTGTACCCAAAAATGAATAAAATGAAGCAGTCCCGTAAACATCTGCCGTTGAGATATTTAACTCTTTGGCTATATTTACCATGCTCTCTTCGCTGAGAAAATAGTATTGCTCGACCACCTTTTGCAAAATGGGCAACAAACTTTCTCTGTTCCTTCCATATTTATCCGCCAATTGACCGATAAATTCTTCGTTGTTTGATGATGTCATGTTTTATACAAATTTGTTATTAATAAATGATTTACTTATATTTTTTTATTATTACATATACTTAATATTGATTACTTTCATAAACTTATCCTCCAACACTTGCGTCAATCGCCTGATGAGATGCTTTCTAATTTCAATCTCAACCGGCAAATTCGGGTCATGATGGCTTTCATTGATTTTTGTTCCTACTAAAATGTGAATTTCATCGCTCTCTAACAACATTTTACAAACTCTATCCGCGGGTCCTTTTCCTAACTGAATTTTATTGCCGTATGCTGCCGCCTCTAAAAGGTTGATCACTTTGCTCAACGTGAGAACGCCTTCTGTTACCAAATCTACTCCACTCATTTTTGAACTTGGCGGTAAAGTAGGGTCGGTAATATCCTCGTCAATAACTTCTCTTTCCAATTCACGCGAAATAATTTCGGTTGTAGTGGCACCGCTGATAATTTTTTTACCTTCAAAATGTTTGAGCAACAATGCAAATTCATGGTCTTTGTCTTTTGAAAAAGGAGGTCCTGTGCAAAGTAAAATTTTTCGGGGCTGTCTAAAATAGACCACTCCGCAAGTGAGGTCGTCTTTTGGGGCATGTAAATCGTTTGCAATTGCCTGTTTTACAACCATTTCCGATAAATCTGTTGCCGACACATCTGCATTATCTTCCACAATTTCTCTGACAAATTTTATCAAATTATTCCGTCCCCAGCCCATAGTAATCCCTTTGCCCATGCCAGATTGCACAATACCGTCTGAACAAAACAAAATTCTATCTTCTAATTGAGGTGTAAAACTCACTGTTTTTAAGTCCATTACGCGTTTATCTGTCTCATCTCCTTCATATTTTACATGTGTCCATTGGGGAGCATAAATTTGACTGCCCCGCATGATAATTGTTTGCGGATTATCATATTCCAAAATAGATACACAATCACTCTCCAACATAATATCCACAATAGTAAAAGTGGAATAACTAATGCCTCTTTCGCTGCAAATTGGCAAGGCTTTCATGATAATAGCCGCAATTGCATTGGCGTCTTTGTGTTCTAATGTAAAATTTAAGGAAATGGTAGCCGTAAGGGTTGCCAAAACATTGGCACGCACTCCGTGCCCCATACCGTCTGAAAGGACGCAAAGTACTCTTTTCTCATCGGGTAATCGCCGTGATAAAAAGACATCTCCGCATATCTTTTCGCCTGTATGGTTGCATTGAAACTGCCCTACTTCTACATGATACTTTTGAGTAATAACCTCAGTATCAAGTTGTTGATTAAAAATTTCTTCAACCATTTACAACTGAATTAAAAAATGCAAATATAACATTTTTTTTCGATATATTTTACTTTTTTCAAAAAAATGCTGTTTTTGGGTCAATTGAAAATTTGAAAGCAAGAATTGAGAGTGAACTTTTGTCAAATTTTAGAACAATTTGGTGCAAAAATGCAAAAAAGAATCTACCCTATAAACAGTAGAGGCGATGCATGCACCGCCTCTACAAATTATGAAAAATAATTATTATTTTACCTTATAAACAACAAATTCCAAAGTTTAGAACTCTGGAATTGTTGAATTTTTAAATTATCATATATATATATTATCAATTCATTCAGTCTTGCTCTTCAAAAAAAGATATTACTTCTAAAAAACAGGATGAACAAACATGCAAGTACCGCCATTCATCCTGATAATAACTTTTTAAAGAATTACACGCAATCCAATAGAATGGCAGCCTCTCCAATTGTTTGTGAAACGATAGGAATAGTCTATTGCCAATCGTGATGGATTGTGTTTATCTTTTTTGTTCAATGGCACTAATAATGACGTACCTACTGACGGTCCTAACCAATTAGAGGTAGAACTTGGTGCAGTAAGCCAATGTTTTGTACCATCATTGGCAGTTACACGTTTGAGGTCAAAAACTCCTTTTTCAAATGTATAACCGGCACGCAATTGAAAATAATCCAACAAACTATATTCCAAACCTACAATAAATTGGTCACTTGAATACGCATTGGCAATAAAAGAGCCTGCCAATGTGAGTCTGTGTTCGGTATTATCTCTTGTGGTGCTACCTTCTTTGTCTATTTTGCCAAAAAGGAAGTCGTATGCCAAACCGATTGCTAACAATGCGGGCATTTCCGAAGATTCAGAAGGCACTTGCAATGCAGTAGGATACGAATTACCCGTCAATGGAGAACGCACTACCATACCATCTCCTTTGTATCTCATCGACAATCCTAAATTTTTCAATGCAACGCCTAACTGGAATTGTTCATTTCGCCCTGCAACCCATTGCACACCAATATCAAGTACAAATCCGGTAGCAGAAACGTCATGTATAGACTCATAAATAATTTTTCCTGTTACGCCTGCATGTATAAAATCAGAAAAAGAATAGCCGTAGGAAACACCTATATTCATAAATGTAGGTGAATAGGTTCCTATACCTCCCTCGGGATAATCAACAGTTGTAATATCTACTTTTCCTCCGCTTACGATGGTTGCTGTTAATCCCAAATTACCTTTTGAACCGTCTTTGCTAAGGCTTTGTACTATACCTAAACTGTTAATCATGACATCTGACCCTACATTGAATATAGTGTTAGAATATCCGATTTGTGTTTTACGTACAAATGCAATGCCTGCCACGTTGGAAAAGGTAGCCTCTATCCCTTTGGTGGAGGCTACACCTGCGTAACCCCAGCCGGCGGAGGCACCCCATGGATTGATAAGCAATTCTGACGCAGCCGCTTGACCTGAACGGTCTTTATTTCCTGCTTCCGCTGTTAATAGGGTCGCCAATGCAATCACTCCTACTAAATATATTTTTCTGTATGTATTTTTCATCTCTCCAAACTTTTTTCTATTTCTTACCTTCATTTCTCTCTTTATTTTTAAAATGCAATTACATCAACAGGCCTTTGTACACACATAAATTTAAGCGTCTTTTCTGTTCCGTATTCATTATTCCGAATATGAATAATATACAGTCCGCTGGCAATAGGTATATTGGCAGTGTTTTTCAAATCCCACTCATAGTAGGTAGTTCCATTATCAGGTTTATCTAACGACCTCACCAAAGTACCGTTTAAGGTATAAATTTTGATTTGACAAGTGTTAGGCAAATTGATAAATTTCACTTTTGTTTCATACTGTGTCGCCTCATATCCTTTTGTAGCAATACCATAATAAGGATTGGGAACAATATTGATTGAATCCATTTGTCCCTTTGCCACATCTTTTTGGTTATAAAGAGGCACTAATGAGCGTGTTGAGAATTTATACAAAGGCATATTCCCATTTGCCGGTGCTGCCACGCCTGCATTGGCTGTTGAACGCCATTTTTGATACGGACGCGTTACTCTTAACTTAATTGTAAGGTCGTTACCCGGCTCTAACCATGTTTTTCCCGGATAATGCAACGGCATACCAACCCACATAACATTTTTATAAAGGGCTACTTTATTATTTTCAGAACTTTCTCCTGCTACCAACATGGCACGCGCTTTAGCACCTTGGTCGTAGGTAGGAATGGTCAGAGCATCTGAATATGATGACACACTCCAATTGGAAGGATTGTAATATCTCAATGTCTGGTGCCCAAATATATATAGAAAATGCCCCCCACCTGCTACATATTCATAATCTTCAGACCTGTAAGGTGATGCACTTTCATAAGGATTGAAAATCATATCTGCTCCATTTTCACCCGGATACATTGAATTTTCACCAAACATAACATTGAGCCTTTCACCTGTTTCAGGGCAAATAACATAACCAGGGAACCAGCCCATACCTGTTTCACTGGTATTTTGCTCTCCATTGCAATAAACAGAATAGGCTTTTCTTAAATTATGTCTTACCGCATGACCGGCAGTCGCCGCAGGGTCATTACCAATTTCTACAACAGGACACCGTGTCCATTTGGTTGTATCTGATGTCATTACTATATCAACACTATACAATTCCGTCATAAAGTTTTCAACACCATTAACGCTTATTCCTTTATAATTTGATGAACTTACTTCTGCTGCCTCATAACCCATCTTTGGATTACCGTGATATTTAGAAGTCAATGTATAAGGTGCAAACCAGCCATTGATAATCGTATTGAACTGTCTATCTTTGTCATACCACAATTGGAATCTTGAACCACTCGTATTAGGCGCATCGGTTGCTCTAATATTGAAATAATAGTCTTCTTTTATCCATTTGGAAACCAATAAATCGTTATCCATGTCGCCATCTGATGTTGTTCCGGCACGTACCCAATTCATATCATTTTCTCCATCTGCAATCCCGTACATCCAGCCTACACCCGGCTGAGAGTAACTCATTGTACAATAATCACTTAACAGCGAAACTGTCGATAAGAGATAATATCCGGCAGGTGTATTTTGATTAACAATGTAATCCAAAGGCGTAAATCGAGCATCATTTGCCGTAATAGCAATACCCAAATCCAGCCAATAATGTTCTGCATCGGCTATCAATATTTGCTGATTGATTTTACTTACAGGCATATCAGAGAATATTTCTATCAAAGAATCATTCTCATTGGTATAAGAAAGTACCCATTTTGTATCTTCCGTAACCCCCAAATTGGTGGTATTAAAAGTGTCTGTAGGATTGAAGAAACGCAATGTATAATCATAGCCTTTCACTCTTAAGGGGTCAATTACTTCGACTTTAATAGGACCTCTGTTGACTTCAAACACCAAACTATCTGCATAATTATTGGCTAATATTTCAGCAATAGATTTTGGGGTCAATTCCAAAGCATTGCCTCCATTTCCATGTCCCTCATACTGCGTTATTTGTGGCGAAGAACCAAAAGAAGAATTAAGTATCATGCCATTTTCTTGCATAGTATTTTTGTGAGGTATCACGGTGTATACACGTGCATTTTTATCGCCTTGCAAATATGGTTTTTTCTGTCCTAATAAACCATCGGGATTATCTGCATCAATAGAATAAGGTGCATAACAATTGTACGCATACGCAATTGCCATATAATAATATTTTTGATAGTTCATCAATTGACCACCGCCAAATTTATCTTCTTTGATAGAAAAAGCATGTTGAATACCGGCATCAGCCCCTTGCACTCTCACCACAGGCACGTCTTGCCCAATACTTTCATCAAACTCAAAATTGGTAATAGACGTTATTCCGTTTTTAATATCACATTGGAACACCAATTGTGCTTTTGTAATATCGTCCAATTCTCCTGCCTCAACCGTCGCATCTGCCAATTGATATACTTTATAACCTTCAAAATGATAACTTCTTTCATCTTGACTATATTTTATAGTATCTCTTGTTTCTACTGCAAGCGTCTTAATTTTTGTGCTGGTATGATAAATGGTGTCTCCCATACCTGTAACAGTAATGGAATCTACTACTACTGATGTGTCTTGAACATATTTATATCCCAATACAACTCTTTCTGCTGCTATAGAATAATCTTCTTTTACGTATTGTTCTTGATAATTATTGGAATTTTCAGGATTGGTAAGATGGCAAATCAATTCTTCGTTCATTTCAACAAAAGAAAGGTCAGGTGCCCAAGGTCCTTCCAAACGGATAAAACAACTTTCAAACAATGACTGAGCCTTATCGTCTACAATTCTCAATAATTCAACCGAAGCCCACGGATTACCTATCGCTCTTGCCCACGGAATACCAACTGTAATATAATTGACCGCACCCGCTTTAAGAGTAAAAGGTCCCGCTGACTGCATAAAACGTCTATCTGCGGGATTGCTGTTTTCATTTCTATCTGTCCAAGTATTAGGCGTTGTGGTAGGTGTTTCACCTTTTGTTCCCCAATGACAAGGGTCGCTATCGCCGGGATACATAAAATCACATTCAGGGGCAGTAGTACCTGTTTCATTTTGGTGTCCTGTTTTTCCAAAACGCATCCGAGAGTTATCTTTCCAATAGCCTCTCAACATATTGTAATATTCAACCGCTTTGGAAGGGTCTCCTGTTTTGGTTTGGTCATTATTGTGATATACAAATCTACGCATACCATAACGTTCATTATCTACAATACCATCTCCGAAATTAACACCATTGATAGCAGCCGCACGTACTAATACATTCCTTGTAACAGAGATATTGGAGTCTTTGCCATCTGTGGCAACACCTACACTATCCCATGTAAATTGTCTCAATTGCCCATCTGCGGTAACAATTTGACAAACATTATCATAATTTTTCTCAAAAGAAGGTCCGTGTAAATTGCTTCCTTTATAAGACGGATTATCATAACCGTCAGGGTCTAAATATGGTCCTTGGAAAAAGTCTACTCCAACTGCCGGCGGATTAGCACCATAATGTTGTGGCAAACCGGTTCCGTCAATATCTTTACCATTATAACAATATCCCAATCCTCTTTCAACATCACAACCTATATAGTCATCTTGTGCATACCCTAAATCGGCATCTACCCATTGGCTAAAATAAGTTTCTGTTAAGTCAAAAGTAGAACGGTTAATAATTTCATAAGAATAAAAAGTCATATTATTCAACTCATCGGTAGTGGTAAAACCAAAAGCCTGCGCCCTGATTTCCAAGCCGATAGGAGAGCCTTGTGTTTCTGTATGTGCTGCTCCCTTGTCATTAAGTATCCACCACAAAGTTTCATCGCCTTTGAGCACTTGGTCTGCCAAAATTCCACCGCTTGAATAACTTATACCTGTTTTTGGATTTTTATACATTGTTTCGTATGTTTTGGGCAAACTATCTCTGGCTGCCAAAAGACGATTTTGTGGCGTCCATGGACACAAATTTTCTTCAAAATCATAATAAGGATAATCGCCGTTTTCAGGTCTATATTCCATATCCCCATCAACGTCCATAAAAGGAGCAATAAAAGGACTCTTTTTGTGGTCAGGGTCATCAATAGGATTGCCGGGCCACTCTTCAATTTCCTTTGGTATTACATAATCAGGGAAAAGAGGATTATTGACTTTGAGCATGTGGTCATAAGCCATTACCTTTGTCATGCGAAAATGTTTGTCATATTTGGTACAAGTGGATTGGTCAATATCGGCACTTTGTAAATCCAAAGGTCCTGGCCAGAAATCGTTTCCATTTTGGCGGAAACGAATGGCTGCCAATTTTAACTGACCTGAAAAGTCCTTCCCCCCTATCCACAATGCAGAGGCAAACAAAGATGAGGCTTGTCCATTTTTAGGAATAAAATATTGTGCAATACTTTTGAACCACATAGAGCCACTGGTTTCTATGTAAGCCCTTACGTTATTGACTTCCAAAAAACTTGAACCTGCTGCGGGCAAACAATCGGCTGCCTTTCGAGGAGGTGTTGCTGCCTTTTTAGTAGGACTTCCTACCCACTGCTCGGCATAAATACTTGTTGAGAGCAACGCAATCGCTGCTGCTGTCAATACTACTTTCTTTATTGTGATATTATTTCTCATAACAGTCTGATTCTTTTATATATTAATACTTTTGTTTTATTCTAATTAAAATGTAAATCTTATTCCAAATTCAGCCGTAGTAGGTGCTCCCCATGGATTGTTCCACGCCTGATTCATCATTATTGTATAATAATCCCAAAATGATTGAACACTTTCTCTGGCGGCTATATAACTTTGATATTTTGTAGAAGTTAAGAAACCATCATCATCCGGCTCGCCTGTATAAGAATAGGCAGTCCTTGCTTGTTTAAATCCTAACAAATTGCTTACCGTTATGCTCAACTCCAATCCGCAAAGATGTGCAGAGCCATCTTCTTTCTTATTAACATTGAACATAAATGTTTTCCAAACTTTTAAATCGGCATTAAATGACCAAGGCAAGCGAGAACCATTGATGCTGCCTTCTACTTGTCTCTGTCCCAAACTAACAATAGATGAATACACTTCACTTGACCGTGTATATGGCAATCCGCTACCTGCTTTGAGCGTCAATGTAACCCCTACACCTTCCAAAGGTTTATATTCTTTTACTTTTTTACCTACTTTAACATTTCTGGCTTTAAGTACATAATTCTTTTTGTAGGTTGAACCAAAATCATAATTCAAAGTAGCATTGATGCTGTGTCTTTGGTCATAACTTAATGTGGTCAATGTACGCAAATTAGGTTGTCCTGATGCTATCAAAGTCGCAGCCGAAGTTGCCGTTGACCCTGTCCCTTTGGCAAATTGAATGGAGTAGTTGGCAGTAAAGTAAAAATTATCACCTTGACGCGCCTGAACGCCCACTTGAACACCCTGTGTTGTACCAAAGTCCATATTGGTATATGAATAATAACTTTCAGGATATGCCTGCAAATAGTTATACATTGTTACCTTGTCTCTATTTTCACGATAATATGCCGAAAAATCAATGGCTAAATTGTTGCCTATCATTTGATTAAATCCAATTTGATATTCAATTGTCTTTTCAGGTTTAAGACCAGGATTGCTAAGCGGAGAACTTGAACTTGCCCTTGCTTTTGTTGAAAAATAAAGATAATCAACAGGACGCAAAATATAAGGCACGCTATTGGTCATAATATTATAACTTGCTGTAAATTTGGACTTTTCACCTACCGCAAAGGAGAACGCAACTCTCGGAGAGAGTGAAATGCCTCCGTTAGCAAATGTAGGCGTATAATCCTCAAATGCTTCATAATGTACATAAGTAACATCTTTGTTGTCGCCTTCTGGTGGAGGTGTTTTAAACAAAGGATACAATTGTGGGTCGCCCGAAGAAGAAGCCAATTTATCAGGGTCGGTAGTTAATTGACCATCTGCATTGTACCAATTCATACCATTACGATAGGCGGTAACCTCAGCAGGCATATTTTCCGAAACTTGATTTTTTACATATACATAATAATCACCTGTACGCATAAAATCAGGCACATCGGCTTCATTCAAATTACCTCTTTTGATAGCCTCTTCTACCGTAAATGCTTCTCTGTAAAGATACATATCTTTTACAACAGGCTGATTAAGGTCAAATACGTCCAAACGTAAGCCCAAATTGAAATATAGAGAACGTATAGAAAAATTATCCATTATATATGCGCTGATTCTCAATGGTTTAAATGCACCTATAGAACTAAAATCACGCGTTGCAGAGTTATCTGAGAACCAATTTTTCATATCATTCATCGTAATAGGACGTGAAACCAAAGATTTTCCTTTATAATCTGCATAATTATATCCGTAAAAACTAATAATTTCATTACCATTGTAAAATAATTCCTCTGCTGAAAACATATCTAAACTGTAAAAATTGGGGTCATACGCATCCACGTCTACCCAGTCCAGACTATTTGCGGCAAGTCCTAATTTTTCACGCAAAGATTTATCAAACTGACTTTGCGCAGATTCATTATAAAGACGATCAAATGAAATATATCCTGTAAAAATGCCATTCTCATCTGTCTCCAAAATAGGATTATTGACATCCAACTGTTCTATATGTTTGTTAGCGTTAGCACGCATTACTGTCCACAATGATGCCGGACTAATGGAGTATGAATGATAGGTCGTTTGTTCAAAATCAAATCCAAATTTAATGGAGTGATTTTGCACATCAAAACTAAACAAGGCTTTGGCACCCAGCCTATCGGTCAAACTTCTACCATAACCATTATACGGTACGCCGGGAGCCGTAAATCCTACATAAGTCAATGTACTTGAGGACGGAAATTGCCCGTTCAACAAAGCCCCTGCCGCTTGTATATTGTCATCGTTGCCCAAATCACCATATTGTTCAAAAGCAAATTGTGTATATCTTGCCAACTCAGGATTTTTGTCGCCCGGTGTAAATTTGATTGACCTTGAATAGTTGGTCTGATGAACCCATACATCATAATAATAGTCATCTCCTACTTTATAAGGTGTAGTATTGTCCACATAATCATAACTTTTATCATAAGTGTGTTCAAATTTTCCTATATATCCGTAATCAAACAAATTATCTTTGTGCTTGTGGCTATAACTTTCGCCTGTACTTCTTGTATAAAATCCTTGCAAACGATAATATGCGTTTTTAATTTTTGCATCTTTATCCAATTTAAGAAAATGTTGCAAGCGAGCATTTAGTCTCCAATTCAAAGTTCTGCTCATACCATTATTGATAGAGTTGTAAAGGATATTTGCCACAGAAGCACTTTTGCCGTAAGCATAATCCAAATTGCCTGACAAAGATAAATCAACACCATGCTTAAAGCGAAAATCCAATTTTCCCATTACTCTTGCAGTAGTACTCCATGAATTAGCCAATAATCTTTGCTTTTTTTCTGCCAATGACAAAATATTACCTTCTTGATATTTGGTTACATATTGCGCATTGTATGCTAATACATTTCCTTGTTCTGTAACACGGAAAGGATTATTTGCCAAATAATCAATGGTTTCATCAGTGGCATAATAAGTACCTCCCCTCACAGCACCTCCTTGCGTATAAAAACCTTCCCCTGAAAGCAAAAAGCCCAAGGTAAAAGGATTGTCTTTGCCCTCTTTGTTCTTTGCTTTTACAAGCGGACCAGTCAAACCAAATGTCAACTCATTACTAATATAACCATCTATATGAGTGAAAGCCCCTATTTGACCGGACAGTTTATTAGAGACACCTCTTGTTTCAATCTCAACAACAGCCGTAGCGTCACCATATTCTGCAGAAATAGCACCTTGAATAAATGATACTTGTCCGATAGCCCCCTGTGGTACAGAAGATGTCGGAACACCATCTACATAATAAGTAACCTCACCCGGACGTCCCCCACGAACACTCATACTGGAGCCACTGCCGACTACACCACTCATATTCTCTAATATACCTGACAATGAACGAGTTGGTAATTTTTCAATATCTTCAGAACTTACACGCTCTGCCTTCGATACATCTCCCGCCTCAAACATCATTTTTGTTGCTTTCACCTCAACACCTACTATCTCTGTACTTGAAGATGACATAACAACGTCCTGATATTTAGTAATGCCTCCGCGAATTTCAATGCCTGTAATTGTTATCGTTGCATACCCTTGTGAGGTGGCAACTAAATCATACTTCCCTGACGGAATAGGTTTAATAGTATAACTACCATCGTCATTGGTAGTTGTCCCTGTTATCAAACTTCCGTTTTGCATCAAACGAACATTAACATAATCCATCGGTTGACCGGAATTGTCCTTAACCGTTCCTCTCAATGTGTTGTCTTGCGCAAAGCCAACACCACTCGTAACTAACGCTATACCAAGCGAAAAAAGTATTTTTCTAAACATATTTCGATGTGTTAAAATTTATCTATTATACAAAATGCAAAGATAGCAAAAAAAACAATACAAAAGTTAAATTTGACAAAAAAAAAATCAAAAAAAGTGGTTTTTTGTGCGTAAAATATTGATACTCAATTCAAAAAAAAATTTCATCCCTTTTTTCGGCTATTTATTTTTTTCAATTCAAAAAAAAACTCGCTCTCCCCTCCCCTACTCTATTATACATACATATATATATATTGTATCTGTAGAAAAAAACGGCTGTGCGTTTCTACATTTTCAGTTTATAGAATTGAAAAAGTCCAATTTTAGAACATTTTTATCCAAAAATACAAAAAAATCTACACTCTACACTCTAACTCTAACTCTCAATTTTCAATTAAAAATCTATCCCTCTCAAACATTTTTCCAAACTTTCTCTCCAATGCGGAATAGAAATATTTAATGTGGTTTTCACTTTTTGCTTGTCCAAAACGGAATAGAAAGGACGTGTGGCAAGCGTTGGATATGAAGTTGTGGGAATTGGTTTTACAACACATTGTAAATGAGATTGTTGCACAATTTCATACGCAAAATCATACCAACTCGCAACTCCTTCGTTGCTAAAATGAAAAATTTGAGGCTCTTTGAACATATCTATTTTATTGACAAACAAAGAGATAATATGTGCTAAATCGGCAGCATAAGTTGGAGTGCCAATTTGGTCGCAAACAATTTCTATTTGAGAGTTTTGCTTTGCCAAACGAAGAATAGTTTTGACAAAATTGTAACCATAACTACTGTATAACCACGCTGTACGAATGATAACAGAGCGTGGTTTGTGGCATAAAATAGCCTCTTCTGCTGCCCGCTTGGAACGACCATAAACAGAAATCGGTGCAGTCCTATCTTCCTCATTATAAGGTCGATATGATTGCCCTTCAAAGACATAATCTGTTGAAATATGTATCAAAAATATATCTTTTTCTTTGGCAAAAAACGCCATACGCTCTACTGCTAATGCATTGATTTGCCACGCTCGTATAAGTTCTTCTTCCGCTTTATCAACAGCCGTATATGCCGCCGTATTGATAATTATATCTATCTGATTGTCAAATAGATATGCTTTTAATCGATGCTCATTGGTAATATCTATATCATCAATATCCGTAAAATACAATTGATGTGGTGAAAATGAGGCACTTATCGCCTGCAACTCTCTCCCCAGTTGTCCATTTGCCCCAAATACTGCAATTTTCATTCTCTATTTTGTGATTTTTGTACGTTTTTTCAAATGATTTCTATTATACGTAAAATCTTTTCAAAATGTTACATTTTTAAGAATTTATTTTTTTCTGAAAAATATATCCATTGGAGCACCTGAGAAATCCCAAAATTGTCGGATTTTGTTTTCCAAAAATTGTTTGTAAGAATCTCTCACATATTGTGGTAAATTACAAAAGAACGCAAATGCAGGCGTTGGCGTTGGAAGTTGAGTTACATACTTAATTCTCACCACTTTATCCTTTTGCATGGGAGGTGGATAATTGGCAATAAGTTCCAAAAGCGTGTCATTGAGTTCAGAAGTTGAAATTTTACGACAACAATTTTTATATACATTCATTGAGGTTTCTAATACCTTGAAAATACGCTGTTTATGAATTACGGAGGTAAATATCAAAGGTACATCATTATAAGGGGCTATCTTTTGTTTGATATTTTTTTCAAATTCTAAATGTGTATTGGAGTTTTTTTCAATCAAATCCCACTTATTGACCACCAAAACGACACCTTTTTTATTGCGTTGAGCGAGGCTTAAAATATTAACATCTTGTGCCTCAAATCCATTTTCTGCATCACACATAACAATACAAACATCGCTGTTTTCAATTGCCCTGACGGTACGCATAACAGAATAAAATTCAAGATTTTGCTCTACATTTTTCTTTTTTCGCAAACCGGCAGTATCTACCAAATAAAACTCAAATCCAAAGGCATTGTAAAGCGTATAAACGGAGTCGCGAGTAGTGCCTGCCAAAGGGGTAACAATACTTCTCTCTGTGCCTAAAAAAGCATTGATAATAGAAGATTTTCCTACATTTGGTCTGCCTATGACCGTAATTTTGGGTATATTTTTATCAATATCCTCCTCATAAACGGTAAAATGTTTGACCACCTCGTCCAATAAATCGCCTGTACCACTGCCATTTACTGCCGAAACAGCAAACAAATTGGGCATCCCTAAGGCATAAAATTCCATTTGAGATAAATAATTGGACGGAGAATCTATTTTATTGACCACTAAAAACACAGGCTTTTTACTCGGACGCAACAATGCAGCAATATCCTCATCCAAAGGCGTAATCCCTTCTCGTGCATCCACCAAAAACAAAATTACATCCGCCTCATCTATTGCCAAATTCACTTGTCGGCATATTTCTGTTTCATAAATATCCTCCGAATTCATTACATAACCGCCTGTATCTATGACCGAAAACGCATATCCATTCCACTCACTAACACCATAATTTCTATCTCTTGTTACGCCGGAAACAGCATCCACTATCGCACTTTTTGTCCGTGTCAAACGGTTAAATAATGTAGATTTGCCTGTATTAGGTCTGCCTACCAAAGCCAATGTATTTCTCATTTTTGTATTGATTTTTATGTTTTTATGTTTTTTTTGCTTATTCTATAATTGTATAATTTATTTCGAGTCGCAATCTCTTCCCTGCTACTGTGGGGGCAGTCCCGCAGAGAGCCAAACGACAAAGATATGTCCCTGCGGCGGGAATAAATATCTCCACTTTATAATCCTCGCCTTTGCCATCTACCAAATTTTGAATGTATTGCGTAATAAAAGCACGATATTCTTTCTTTTCACTATTGTAACTGCCATTAAAATAAGTTGTAGATAACAGATAATCAGGCATATAATGATAAATATTGTCCGAAGGATTGAAATATCGCATATTCAAAGACGATGGCGGGAAAAAACGGTCTTCAGACTTTGCCTCATCTTCACTAATGACCAATATAGCCCTGTGAATGACCACTTTTTTCCCTGCAAATGTTTCTCTTAAATAGGGAAAATTGAGAACTGTTTTGACCCCCGCACCGGACTGAACAAAAAGATTGTCTTTTGTAGATGATTGATTACCAGATAATTGTGCCTGTAAATCAGAAGAAGCAAGAGTAAAATCATGCTCAACAGTGCCAAATCGCACCGCCGAAGTGTCATCAGATATAAATTGAATAGACAGCGGTGTTGAAGGATCTGAATTATTGTGATAATAAAGTGTTAAACAGGTCAAAGAATCCGACAACATTGCTGAAACTGCCGAACCATCACCATTATATCCTACTGCCTTGATACTCAATCCTTTAAAATAATGCTGAAAAGTTTCATTGTCCGTCAAATTCGCATCCGATGCCTGCAAAAATTTAGTGTTGGCAAAATTGATATTGAGCGGAATACGTACATAAGCATAATTTTTGCCCTCTTCTATGCTTTTAGGACGAGGCAAAAATTGATAAGGCGAACAAAGCGGTGTAGCATCCGTTGAAAGTGTTGAATTGGAATAATACACTTTTTCTTTGTCCACAACTTCGTCAATTTCAAATACTTGCGCCATAAAAGCCTGTGTTGTATCGCCATAATAACTCGTATAAGCCACACTCAAAACCAATGAATCCGCAACAGCATCGTTTCCAAAACTGATATTGGCAGTCGGCAACTTAAATTGCAGATAAATATCGCCTTTTGATGTGCCGAAAATGGGGTCTTTTACATATCCTAATATGTTGGTAATCAAGTATTTAGTTACAATACTATCTTCGGCGGTCGTGTATGCTGCAATGGTAGAAGTGTCCATAAAATCGGTGTTTAAAAACTCATCTACCGGCTGCATATTTAAGCCGATATTGCCCGCATCTTCCTTGCAATTGAAAAGCAAAAAAGCAATGGATATAAAAAAAAGGATTGTTATATTTTGTTTTTTTATCATATTTATTTGATTATCATTTAATTAACTAATGTATTATAAAGTGTAACATAATCGTCTGCATAGTGGTCTCTTCTATGGACAAAGAAATGTTTCCCCGATTGGAAAACATAATCTTTGATTTCGGCGGGTACACTATCTTCGGCTATCACAACCGCATCGCTAAAATCTATCGCCGTTTTTGTGGTTGACTCACAAGTAGCCTGCTTATATAATTTGGCTACGCTGGCGGGTATCCCTGTTGATTTCAATTTAACAGGAAATGAACGAAAACTCTTTGTAAATGTATCCCCAAAAACAGAATATATCACTTTTGTATTGGCAAAAATAGGATTATCTTTGTAAAGCACTTTCACATAGAGCGGTACCAATGAAGCAATCCACCCTTGACAATGTATTATATCCGGACTCCAGCCCAAATTTTTAGTGGTCTCCAATACCCCTTTTGCGAAAAACATTGCCCTCTCATCATTATCCGTATAAAATTTTCCATATTTATCAAATAAAGTTCCCTCTTGAAAAAAGTCCTCATTTTCAATAAAATATGTTTGCAATCTAACGGCTTGTATAGACCCTACTTTGACATGCAAAGTACGATTATGACCGCCGATAGGAATATTTAAGCCTGATAAACGGATGACCTCATGCAGTTGATATTTCCGCTCATTAACAAGTTTATAACCCGGCATGAAAGTCCGAATATCCAATCCCCGCTCCTGAATGCTTTGCGGTAGGTATCTGCCTACTACTGAAAGATGTGATACCTCTAAATAAGGCGTAATCTCTTGATTTACAAAAAGTATTTTTTTAGCCAGCATATATTTCCTTTTCTATTTTTTTTCTTTTCTATTCTTGTATATGTTTTACCTATTTACAAAGATAGCAAAAAAAAGAATACAAAAAAAAAAATCAAAAAAGACAAAAAAAGTCCATTATCGCATAAAAAAGTAGCCAATTATGCAAAAAAAAGCAAAAAATTACCTGATTATTATCTGTCTGAACTGTGATTTTCGTATGATTTATGTGATTTGTGTGATTTTAAAATTGTCTGAACCACGATTTTCATAAGATTAATAGGATTAAAATAATCATAAAAATCATTCAAAATCACAGTTCAGACAAGAAGGGGATTGCGGGTCTCGCCCGCAATAACGAGTAGGAGGATGCACATTTTTTATAACAATTTTATCCCAAAATGCAAAAAAAATTTACTCTTCTTTTTTCGGCGAATACACCCAATTTTTCACATTTCTTTTTTTATTATCCATTTCCACCCCGATTTTGAAAACTTTTTTGTCGGAGAGGTTAAATTTCCCTGCATAATCTTTAATGTCAATTTGTTTTAAGGCATCTTCGGCAGTACCATTACCGTCCATTTTGAACTCAAAAATAAAAATTTTGTCCTTAAACTCAACAACTGCATCAGGTCTTCCTACGGCATAATGAGGCTCAACTGTAATTCTTTGTCCCATGAGTGCAAAAAGAATGTAAAACACTGTCTGATAATGCTTTTCGGTCTTATTTTCAAGGTCATAACTAAATCCTGAAAAGAATACCTTCAACCGCTCCATAAAAGTATCTATCTGCTCGTCCAACAAATCATCAACAAAATTGTTGTAATCAATCTCTGTAAAGTCGTCTTGTTTAGCGAAGTATATCGGCACCAATTCCTCCAAAAAGCCGTATTTTACCTCTTCATTTGGAAATCCAAGCACATATTGATTTCGTTCTTTGTCAAAACTTTTAATGGTCAAATAGCCACTCTGATACAACACAGGTACAGGGTTTTTATTTTCATAGCGATAATCCATAATTGAGCGTGCGGCGATGCGAGTTTCTTTTTCGAGTGTTGGAACATCAATTTTAGCATTTTTTACCATTTCTGCTAAGAATGTAGGCGTGCCGGTTTCAAACCAATAATTGCCAAAATCCAACATGTCAAACGCATTTAACAAACTAAACGGATTATACATGCCTTCCGCTTGTTTTGCAAAATGATAACCATCGTAATAATGCCGCAATTTATCAATGGTTTCCTCAACGCTCATTTCATTTTCGGTTGCCAAATTTTCAATATCGGGTCGAAAATTTGTCAATAATTCTGCTTCTGAAATGCCACAAATTTGAGCATATTTTTTATTCATTGAAATATCAACTAAATGGTTCAAATCACTGAAAACACTCACTTGTGAAAATTTTGTAACCCCTGTTAAAAACACAAATCTTAAATGCTCATCTTCGGCTTTCAAAACACCATAAAAACCTTTGAGTTCAGTTCGCATTTGGTCATTTAACACGTCATCGTGCATTGTAGAAAACAATGGTTTATCATACTCATCCACCAAAACAACCACTTTTTTGCTTGATTTTTGGGCTGCACGCTCTATTAAGCCCGCAAATCGCACAGCAAACGTTTTCTCAGCGGTTTCTTTACCCCAAATTTTCTCTAACTTTAACAAATTCTTCTCCAAGACTTGATACAAAGCCTCCAAATTCGCATATCCCTCCAAATTAAACTCAATATGAAATACCGGATATTCTGTCCAATCTTTTTCTAATTCACTGATTTTCAATCCGTTAAACAAGTCTTTTCTACCTTTAAAATAGTACTTCAAAGTAGAAAGAAACAAACTTTTTCCAAATCTACGCGGACGAGAAAGAAAAACCTGTTTGTGTGCCGTAACTAACGGATAAATAAAACCCGTTTTATCAA
>JAISTU010000064.1 GCA_031272415.1 Bacteroidales bacterium
CTGTTCCGTCAGTGGAAAAGCAGCGTTAAAGGGCGCGACTGGTACGATTTTGAATGGTATGTGCGGAATAATATTGCGCTGAATTTTAAGCATTTACAGCAACGCACCGAACAAATCAATGCCATTCGGAACGCGGATTTTACGCCCGAAATATTCAAGACAATGCTGCGCGAAAAAATCTTGAAAACGGACATTAACGCCGTAACAAACGACGTCCGCCCGTTTCTGAAAAATCCTGCGGAATTGGGTATTTGGAGTGCGGATTATTTTTTGCAACTTGTTGATATGATACGGTTTGAGAAATGAAAATATTTTATTAACCGCCCGCAAGGGCAATAAAATTTATAAATATATGATTATCCCGACTTCGGCGGTCTTGTCATTTTGATAAAAAATTAACTGATTGATTATCAGTATTTTATGTTTTTCAGAAACGGATTTTTGAAATGTAGTGTCCCTGAATGGTTTTAGTCTTATTAAAATAATAATATTTTTTTTGTTAAAAAGATAAAATATCCAAAAAAGTGTATCTTTGTATTTCCCCAAAATTGTTAGATTCTTGTGTATAGGGGATCAACATGTAATGTTTTCAAAATCATAGACGATTATTGCAACAAGTATGGGCGTGTCCTGTACAGATAGAGGCAAAGAATGGGGTGAAAAAGACGGTAATGCCCCCGCTAAATCGTAACGTGTTAATACTCTTTTGTTTACAAATCGAAACCGTCGAAGTCGGGATTAATATCAAAATGTAGCAAAAACAGGCCATTGTAAAAAGTGGGGATTGCGGGGCGAGCCCGCAATGACGGTGGAGGCACAAATTTTAGAACGTTTTTATCCCAAAATGCAAAAAAAATCTACACTCTTCACTCTCCCCTCTCCATTATTAACCGTTATTTGTTGATAACTTTTTCAAAAAAATGTTGTTTTGTATTGTTTTTTTGAGTATCTTTGCAATTGGGTATTTTTATTATTTTTTTATAAGATTAAGTAAATGAGATATATAATATTGACAATCAGTTTAATAATAGTAATGACACAGTGTTCACAGACAAAGAATACAGACAAAGAAGTTCAAAAGGAACTCACATCGGGGATTAATAAGGCATTTTTGGATACAACAGTATCGCCAAAAGAAGATTTTTATCAATATGCCTGCGGAGGTTGGATTAAATTGCACCCTCTGACGGACGAGTATGCCCGATATGGCAGTTTTGAAAAATTAGATGAGGATAATGAACTCAAAATCAAAGAATTAGTTATTGATTTGAGTGCAAAAAAACACAAAAAAGGTTCTTTATCGCAAAAAATCAGTGATATTTACAATTTAGGTATGGACAGTGCCCGTTTGCAAAAAGAAGGGGCTACTCCGGTTTTGCCACTCTTGCAATCGGTGTCTACAATTACCACTAAATCAGACATTTATGCAAAAATTGCATATTTGCACACCATCGGTATTCGCCCATTTTTTAGCACTATTGGTGAGGCTGACCCCAATAATAGTGATATGAATATTTGTTGGTTATGGCAAGGCGGTTTAGGAATTGGCGATAGAGATTATTATCTTGATAAAAATATGGCAGACATTAAAGCAAAATATAAACAGTTGATTATCAACATGTTTGACAAGGTAAAAATGTCCCAAATTCTTAATACTTCTCACACTTCTCAACAATTGGCGGAATTGGTTTTGCAATTGGAAACACAATTGGCTGAAAATGCGATGAATAAGCATGACAAAAGAGACCCTTACAAAACGTTCAATCTCCGCTCTGTCAAAGATGTGCAGAAAATGTTTGGCAATTTTGACATTTTATCCTATTTTTCAACTATTGGAGTGAGCAAAATGGACTCTCTCAATGTTGGACAGCCACATTTTTTTGAAAAATTAGGGTCTATTTTTGAAAAAACAGATATTTTAACACTCAAAGCCTACCTTTGTTGGAATATTATCAACGATGCGGCGGAGTTTTTAAGCGATGATTTTGTTAAAGAAAATTTTGCTTTTTATGGAGAAGCATTATCGGGTAAAAAAGCCATAAAAGAGCGTTGGAAAAGAACTTTATCGGTTGTGAATGGCTCTTTGGGCGAGGCTGTTGGGCAATTATATGTGGAAAAATATTTTCCCCAAGAAGCCAAAGAAAGAATGTTGCATTTAGTTGATAATCTGCGTACTGCATTAGCACAACGCATTAACGGCAACACTTGGATGTCGGATACAACCAAAATTAAAGCCATTGAAAAATTAAACGCTTTTAGGGTCAAAATAGGCTACCCTGATAAATGGAGAAATTATGATAAATTGACCATTGACCCCTCAAAAAGTTACTATGACAATATTTTGGAGGCTCAAAAATTTGAACTTGCTTACCAAATCTCCAAAATTAACAAACCTGTTGAGAAAGATTTATGGCTAATGACCCCACAGACGGTGAATGCATATTACAATCCAACCACGAATGAGATTTGTTTCCCTGCGGCGATATTGCAACCGCCATTTTTTGACATGAATGCCGATGATGCGGTCAATTATGGGGCTATCGGTGTGGTCATCGGGCATGAAATGACACATGGTTTTGATGATAAAGGACGTCTGTATGATAAAAATGGCAACTTATCCGATTGGTGGACAAAGGATGATGACAAACGTTTCAAAGAAAGAATACAGATTTTGATTGAACATTTTAACCATATTGAGGTTTATCCGGGCATTTTTGCAGACGGAAATTTCACTTTGGGCGAAAATATTGCCGATAATGGCGGCTTACAAGTGAGTTTTTTGGCAATGGAAATCGCTAAAAAAGAAGGACTTATAAAAGAAAATATAGATGGTTTTACCGCCGCAGAGCGTTTCTTTTTGGCGTATGCAACCGTTTGGGCAAATACAATTAGAGATGAGGAAATTAAACGGCGTACAAAAGAAGATACTCATTCGCTGGGTATGTGGCGTGTCAATGGCACACTGCCACATGTAGAAGCATTTTTACAAACGTTTGATATTCAAAAAGATAACAAAATGTATCTGCCTGTTGAAAAACGAGCAAATATATGGTAAAATTCTAATACAACACCAATGGAGAAAAAAAGAAAACATTTTGGAGTAGTTTTTTTGTGCTGGATAGCCTGCTTTTGTAGTCATAATGCAATAGGTCAAGAGTATGATTCTAAACAGATTATAGAATATATCAATCAATATGCACAAGCCGCCATTGAGCAGATGAATATGCACAAAATTCCGGCAAGTATTACTTTGGCACAAGGCATTTTGGAGTCGGGGGCAGGCACAAGTGCATTGGCACGACAAGCCAACAACCATTTCGGTATCAAATGCCACAATACTTGGAAAGGGGCTGCAATGTACAAAAATGATGACAAAGCCAATGAATGTTTTCGCAAATATTCTCACCCTTTGGAGTCTTTCGATGACCACAGCAGAGTGTTGCAGGCAAAACGTTATTCTGAATTATTTCTCTTGGAATTGACCGATTATAAAGGCTGGGCACGCGGTTTAAAAAAATGTGGCTATGCGACCAATCCGCAATATGCAGATAAATTGATTTCAATTATAGAAAAGTATGAATTACAGGCATTTGACAAAGTCTACAGTCCGCTCAATCCATATCAAGATTTGCCATTAGCCGAAAATACAACTGTCCAAAAATCGGGTTTGCAAGCCACCCATACCCCATCACAAAGTATTGATATTGAGAATAAACATGCTAAATCGGTCTATCCTAAACCGATTGCCGACAAGCCCGTTTTTAAACCCCGTCCGGTAGCGGAAGATGACCCCATTGTCAAAGAAACAAAGCCTGTTTATAAAGGTTTTCATGCCATAGATTACCCTTATACCGACCGCCCTGTGTATCGCAATAATGATGCTTGCTTTGTGGTCGCTCAAAAAGGTGATACTTATTACAGTATTGCCGTTGATGTACAATTGGGAATCAATACACTCAAATCATACAATGACTTACTTGACAAAAAATACGAACCCATGGAGGGCGAGCCTGTTTATATTGAAAAAAAATCTAAATATGCAGGACAAAGAGTTTATGTAACTCGCGGGGGTGAAACATTGCGGGATATATCGCAAATGTATGGCTGTCAATTGTCTACACTTCTCAAATTAAACGACATCCCACAAACAACCTCCCTCCCACACGATACAAAAATTATTATGAGAAAATAAATATCAGAGTGTAGAGTGTAGATTTTTTTTTGTATTTTAGGAGAAAAATGTTCTAAAATTGGACATTTCCTGTCCGAGCGATGCCTCTTCACTTGCATGTTATAACATCTTGATAATCAATTCTTTTCAACTAAAATCTACAAAATAGCAAAAAAAAATAACTCAAACAATACAATTATTTTTTTTTATTACGTTATAAAAAAAAAAAATTTGTAATAATTAAAAAAAAATAAAATAACAATGAAAACAGTAGATAAAGTAATTTTTTTGGATATTGACGGAGTGTTGCAACCTTTTAGTTCGCGAGAACGATTTGAACATGTTAATAATATGCAACCAACTTATGACGAATTATGGAATAAATTTGGGGTAGATTACTCGGTTTATGATAAATATGATGTTGCGGCTGTGGTTTATGATTGGGATAAAGAAGCGGTTGCCGAATTAAAGCGTATTCTCGAAACAACAGGAGCATCTATCGTAATATCAAGCGATTGGAGACAAAGAAAAACAATTGATATTTTGACCAATTTTTTCAGAATTTATGGGTTAGCAGACTATATATATGATTACACACCTGACCTTGATTATGGAACTATAAAAAAATTTAAGCAAACAGAAGAATATTCAAAATATCACGAGTGGCGATCAATTGAAATTGCAGAATATTTAAAAGCACACCCTCAAATAACAAAATGGGTCGCCATAGATGATTTGAATTTAGCCGAAGATTTTCCCAACAATGCGGTTGTAATTTATTCAATATTAAAGAAAAAGTATGGCGATGAATGTATAAAATTGCTCACTTAATCAACAATTTTTGCTAAATTTTAGAACGTTTTTATGCAAAAAAAACTTCTAAATTTTAATTGCGACTCACAGTTCTCCTGTTTCGAGTAGCCTTACAATTTTTTCTATCTCTTTGTCGGCACCTTTGGGGTCATACTCGTCTTTGAGATTGAATTTAAACATGCGGGCTATCGCTTGATAAAAAAAGGCTCTAAAACTGCCTCTTAATTCTTTGACAATTTTGTAAGTTGTTTTGCCTGTTTCTCTGTCCACTAATTTGAGCAAAATAAGTCCTTGTGAGAAAGTTAGATTTTCAATTTGTTTAGAAAATTGCTTAACTAATTGTTTTTCAGCGATTTTCATTTGTTTTTGTCTTTCGTCAGGGTCAGGAATTTGGCTCAACATGACATCATATTCTTGCAATTTATTGGCAGCCATGCGTGCGTAAGGATATACTTTTATGATATTATTGACTAATTTTGTGTATCTATCACGCTCTTTTTTGCTCACATTTGCCCGAAATTGAATAATAATGCAATTCGGCAAAGTAATCAAAGGCAAAGTGTCGCCGTCTTCTTCTATATAAACGGGGTACAATTTGCCTTTGTATGGATTATCTTGCCCCACAACGGCTATTCCTGCAAGGAAAAGACAGGCAATCCAAACTATTTTTTTCATTATTTTCCTACAACGCCCAATTTAGCCATTACCTGGTCGGTAATATCATATTTGGTGTCTGCATAAACAATAGTTAATGCTCCCGCTTTATCAAAAACAAAAGCATAACCTCTGTCTCTTGCATATTCTTCGATAGCGGTAAAAACTCTATCTTGTATAGGTTTGATGAGTTCTTCGCGTTTTTTATACAAATCGCCGTCTGTACCGAAGCGTTTTTTTTGCAATTCTTTGGCTTCATTTTCAGCATTGATAATTTCATTTTGTCTTTTTACCTTGGCATCTTCGGGTAAAATGACAGCATCTTGCTGATATTTTCTATACATCTCATCAATTGCCTTAAATCGGGCTTCAATTTCTTTTTGCCAATCAATTGACAACTTTTCCAACTGTGCCTGTGCTTCTGTATAACTTGGCATACTGTTGAGAATCTCTTCGGAGTCAATATAGGCATATTTTTGAGCCATTACTACACTGCTTGTACCCATTACAAGCCCTACTACTAATACACTGAGTATCTTTTTCATTTTGAATATATACTTTATTTATGATTAACTTTTAAATATTTTTTATAAATGCAAAATTCATGCCACTTTTGATTTCTTTGCAAAAAAAAAGCAGCAGGCACTAAAAAAAATACCTGCCACAGAAATATCGAATGTAAAACTTCTCTTACCTTTTATTGAAAAATTACCTAAAAAATTACCGTTTGATAATTTTTGTTGATTGTATTTGTTTGTCTTGATAAACCTTTAAAATATACATACCTGCTGTAAGGTCTGCAATATCAATTACTGTTTTTTGCTGGTTTGTAGAAACATTTTTTACTACTTGTCCCAAAATATTTACCACTTCAATATCGGCTTTTTGAGCATTTTTGAGTGAAACAGCAATTTGATCATTAGCAGGATTGGGATATACGGAATACAACAAATTATCCGTAAATTCATTAACTGCAACATCGGTCTGTCTTGGCAACGGCTGTTCGTTACTGACGGCTAAATAAAGCAATCCCATCGGGTACGCATAATAATTGTAAGGATAATATCTCAAAACGGCATTCCCGTTTGAATCTTTGAGTACATGCTCAAAATGTCCCGGCTCATCAACACCATCCCACCAATTGTATCTATCTTGTATGTCTTCCATAAAATGGCTGTTCAATCCGCCTCCTTTATCCAAACTGTAGACAAATTTATTGGTCATGTTGGTGTCAAAACCATAATCTGCAACAGCATACGTATTGAATCTTTGCTCGATAGACGTAATTTTGTTGTCTAAATCCTTGTCAATGTGGTAAAGGCGTAAGGTATCACCTTCATTATAAGTGTAACCCGGCTGAAATTGATACACAACACTTACAACATTGCCCGCAGGAACTTCAAAATCAACAGGCACATTAATTACCCTATAACGTACATAATTGAGGCTATCAGGGTCTGTAAATGGTGCAACAGCATGACTATTTGTCAGCGCAAAAGCCACTCTTTTTGTTCGTTGATGTGTAACATCAAGTTCATACGCCAATGGATAGCCTCCCAATCCTTTTGCTGTGGCTGCATCAGCGATACTTCTCCCTACTCTGCACATTGTAGAGCCGTAATAGGGATTTGTTTTGTCCTCTGTTGCAGAAGAGAAAACATAGTACTCTGACAAGTAATTGGAGCGATTTTCAACATAATAATCATGACACGTCAAATAAATTATCAACGAATCCGGATTTTGCGGGTCATAATTGGCAAGCAGATAACTTGACGGGATTCCCAAAGTGTCAATTTTGTAATGATAAAGCCACTCTGATTCTTCAAAAAGGTCTTTATCCTGCATAACCGACCAGAAGAAAGAATAGGGGTCAAATACATAGCCTGTTCCATGGTACATAGCCGCATCGTACAGAGTATCATCTGAATTTGAGCCATACCACCTGCGAACAATTTTTGCCAAACTGTCAGGAAATAAATTGATTAAACCGCCGTTCCAAAAGTCATCATCTTCATCGAGCGAGTATTTAATGACTGCCAAATCAAAACCTGCCCAAAAGTAACCATAACGCGCATAATCTGCTTTGTGTGTTTTCTTATTTTCAAATCCATTACTATTGGCAATTCGAGACGGATTTGAAACAAGCGTAGTTTGTGGTAAAAACAAAGTCTGTTCCATGTCAAATTTTTGAGGAACATTCATTTGTATTCCCTTAACCTCCTTAATGTCTTCACTTTTTGTTGTCTGAGCGGAGGCGCTCAACATCAGACAACCCGTACCTACAAAAAAATAATACTTTTTTCATTTTTACTAACGTTTTAAAATTATCTAAAAAATTGAATTAATTTATATATTTTGCAAAATTACACTTTTTTTTCAATTGAAAGTTAAAAATAAAAAAATTTTTTTTTATCTCACCATTTTTACTATTTTTACAACTTCGACTGCTTCTTTGACATCATGCACTCTTAAAATATTTGCTCCTTTGAGTAATGCAATGGTATTGACTACCGTTGTGGCATTGAGAGCGGATTGTGGGTCTATATCTAACAACTTATATATCAGGCTTTTACGCGATAATCCCGCCAAAATAGGACAGCCTAATTCTTTGAATAATTCTTGCCTTTTGAGCAGTTCATAATTTTGTAAAATTGTTTTTCCAAAACCATATCCGGGGTCAATAATCACATCGGCCACGCCCAAAAGTCGCAATGTATTGAGTCTTTGATTGAGATAGGTAAAGACATCTACTGTAACAGCCTCATAATCAGTGTTTTGCTGCATTATATTAGGTTTTCCGCTGGTGTGCGTTAAAATATATGGAACATGCAGATTAGCAATCGTTTCAAACATATTTTTATCAAAATCTCCCCCTGAGATGTCGTTAATAATATGCACGCCCATTTGAACTCCCAATGTTGCTACTTTTGATCGCCATGTATCCAAAGAAAAAATGGTATTTTTCAATCGTGGCAACAGATTTTTTAGAACCTCTTCAACAGTGTGCAATTCTTGCTCTTGCGACAATTCAGGTGCATTGGGATTGGTCGCCATACAACCAATATCAATAATGTGGGCACCTGCCTCAATCATTTGTTCCGCACGGGCTATGTACTTGTCTTTGTGAGAGTTATATTTTCCGCCATCATAAAAAGAATGCTCCGTAATGTTGAGTATTCCCATGATTTTGGGCTCATCAAATTCTACAATCTGACCGCCACTATTGATAGAATAAGTCATTTTTTTATTTAGAATTGGATTTATTTTGCATGGCTGCCTTCACAAATGCCACAAAAAGCGGATGTGAATGCAAAACAGTACTTTTGTATTCAGGATGAAATTGTACTCCAACAAACCACGGATGAGAAGGTATTTCAATGATTTCCACTAAATTTCTATCATCATTGATACCCGTTGCTATCATGCCTGCATTTTGAAAATCATCCAAATATTGATTGTTAAATTCGTAACGGTGCCTGTGTCGTTCTCTTATATTTTCTTCTCCGTATGCTTGCATCACCTTTGTATTGGGCAACAATCTGCATGGATAACTGCCCAGCCGCATAGTGCCTCCTTTGTCGGAAATATTTTCCTGCTCTGCCATGATAGCAATCACAGGATGAGGCGTTTGCGGAGAAATTTCGGTCGAATGGGCATCCTGCCATTGTAATACATTGCGAGCAAATTCAATTACAGCACACTGCATACCTAAACAAACACCAAAAAATGGAATGCTGTGGGTACGGGCGTAATTAACCGCAATAATTTTCCCTTCAATGCCTCTGTCGCCAAATCCGGGGGCTACCAAAATGCCGTTAAGATGACTTAATTTTTTGCTAACATTCTCATTATCAATATATTCTGAATGTATCAATTCTAATTCCACTTTGCATTCATTGGCAACGCCGGCATGCGTAAATGCCTCAATGATAGATTTATAAGAGTCGTTTAACTCAACATATTTGCCAACCAAACCGATTTTGACGGACTGTTTGGGAAATCGCAATTTATGCAAAAAATCTTTCCAATACGTCAAATCAGGCTCTTTTACCTTATCAATGTTCATTTTACGCAACACTTCTCTATCTAAACCTTCTTTGTACATTAAAACAGGTACTTCGTAAATGCTTTGAGCATCAACAGATTGCAAAACAGAAGTTGCATCTACATTGCAAAATAATGCAATTTTATTTCGCAAATTTTCACTAATATCATGCTCTGTCCGGCAAACAATAATATCCGGCTGAACACCTTGCTCTTGTAATTCTTTTACAGAATGTTGTGTTGGCTTGGTTTTCAACTCTTTAGTGGCTTTCAAATACGGCACCAATGTCAAATGAATGACCAAACTATTTAAACCTTTTTGCCATCTCAATTGACGTATTGCCTCCACAAAAGGCAAAGATTCTATATCGCCGACTGTGCCTCCGATTTCAGTAATTACAAAATCATAATCACCTGTATTTCCGAGTGTTGTAATATGTTCTTGTATTTCGTCCGTAATATGAGGAATCACCTGAACGGTATGCCCTAAATAATCACCCCTTCTTTCTTTGGTGATAACATTTTGATAAATCCGTCCTGTGGTAACATTGTTTTTTTGAGAAGTAGAAATGTTTGTAAACCGCTCATAATGCCCCAAATCAAGGTCGGTTTCTGCACCATCATCGGTAACATAACACTCACCATGCTCATAAGGATTGAGTGTTCCGGGGTCTATATTGATATAAGGGTCAAGTTTTTGAATAGTTACCTTAAAACCTCTCGCTATGAGCAAATTAGCCAATGAAGCAGATATAATCCCTTTCCCTAATGAAGAGGCTACTCCGCCTGTTACAAATATGTATCTCGTTTCCATAATATATTTTGATTATAAAATACAAAGATACACAAATTTATCAATTAAAAATTAAAAATTAAAAAATCGGCGAATTAGAGTGTAGAGTGTAGAGCGTAGATTTTTTTTATTTTTTAAGTCTATCCCAAAGGAAGATTTATTTATAGATAATACATTATAATCACAAATTGTAGAGACGTTGCGTGCCACGTCTCCCTTTGACATTGTATTTTCGTTAGAGACGTAGCGTGCTACGTCTCTACATATTTATCATTATAAAATCTCTGAAAATCACATAAATCTTATTAAATCGTTGTTCTGACAAAAAAATATTCAATTTTAGAACTTTTTTATCCCAAAATGCAAAAAAAATAATTCTCAATTCTCAATTTTCAATTCTCAATTAAAAAAAAATTTTAATTTTTAATTTTTAATTGCAAAAAAGTGTATCTTTGTATTTTATATAAAATTGTTTAATATTGAAAATTTATGAGAAGAATTAGTTTAGTAGTAGCAACAATGCTGATTTTAGGGAGTTTTTGTGGTTGTAAAAACACGCAAAAAGCGGCAAAAACAGATGCCGTATCACAGCCTACTGATGTAACGAATGCACAAAATTCGTTAGATTGGGTAGGATTTTATTTTGGAACAGTGCCTTGTGCAGATTGTCCGGGAATTGATGTGCAAATTACACTCAATTCAGACTTAACTTACACAATGAGAAGGGTTTATCAAGACAGAAAAGGTAGTTTTACCAATGCAGGAAGTTTTGTTTGGAATGCCACAAAAACCGCCATCACATTAAAAAATGTTAACGAAGGGGGGGCTTTTGAACATTTTGCGGTCAAAGAAGGTAAATTGATTATGC
Source organism: Bacteroidales bacterium (assembly GCA_031272415.1). Classification (GTDB taxonomy): domain Bacteria; phylum Bacteroidota; class Bacteroidia; order Bacteroidales; family WCHB1-69; genus JAISTU01. The sequence goes on from JAISTU010000064.1 coordinate 11,344, forward strand.
AATCGGTTGACGGTAAAAAATTGCCGGATGAAAAGCAAAATACTTTATCAAAACACACAGAATCTGTTCAAAATGAACTCCTTACGAGTACTTATTGGAAGTTGGTGGAACTAAATGGAAAGCCTATCACATCTCCAAAAGAGCCGAATAATGAGGCACATATTTTGTTCAACCCTAATGGAAGAGTGTCGGGCAGTCTCGGATGTAACACATTTACAGGCTCTTACACTCTGCAAGAAAACAGCCGAATTCAGTTTTCACAAATGGTCAATACCAAAAAAATGTGTTTGGATATGAGTGTTGAGGAAGAATTGGTTAAAATTTTGCAAGTGGCTGATAGTTATGCAATTACAGACAATCAATTGACACTCAATCGCGCCAGAATGGCACCTTTGGCAAAATTTGAAGCCGTTTATATGCGTTAAACAAAAAAAATAAAAAAAAAAATATTTAGTATTATATGATGAGAAAATGTTTGATAATCATTTTGTTATGCGGAATTATGGGGGGGATTTTTGCACAAAACAGCACTCCCCGCAATAATTCATTTTTAGTATTTTTGCATGGCGGTTATGGCTATTTGCCCTCAAAAACAAAAGGATTGACCAGTGCAGACAATAGTTATGTAAAAAAAATGTCTTCGGGTGCGGCGTGGAATGCACAACTGTATTTTAAACATAAAATGTTGATAGTCGGGCTAATGTATTCGGGGTATACCTCAAAAGGGAAATTAGAAAACACCTCCGACAATATTTTTGGGCACTATATTGCGCCACAAATTGGGATGCATATACCTGTTGCAAAAGTGTTTTCCATTGGCTTTAACGGAGGCATGGGAGGCATGATATATCGCAATAAAAGCGAAGTTTATCAAAATCCGCGTTTAGTTACCGGCTCTGCTTTTGGGGTCAATTTGGGAGTAAGAGGCATCTTTAACATCAACGAACATTGGGGTATATCGGCAGAAATTATGTCTATCATTGCCACGCTTGGAAAAACCAATGTAAATTATCATAGTGAAAATATTCTTGTGCGATATTTTCCTCAACTCTCGATGACGCAATTAACATTTTCATTAGGTATTAAATATTCACTTTAAAATCAATCAGATATGAAAAAAATAGGTTTAATAATTTGTGTTCTTATCAGTTTTTATTCTTGTCGAAAAAATTCATTTGTAGACCCGACTATATTGCCGGAGGCAACTACTTCGGGAGCGGGAACTTTTGGCTGTCTTATTGACGGTTGGGTTTATACAGGCGGCAGATATAGTGATTATTGGGATTGGGTGTCTGCCGAAGAGCAACCTTCTATCAATTTTTGCTACTATAAAGCCAAAGATTCAATGGTTGTAAGGGTCAAAACGGGAGAGGGAGAATATCTTAAATTTTCCATACATAATATAGTCAGCAATCTAAAACCGCAGACTTGTCAATTGCGACATGCGAGATTTGAACCCAATGCGCAAGCCTCTACTGACGGCATCATTCCATTGGATTCATTAGGAGAAGTATATATTACGGAATTAAATGATAGTCTGCACATTATAAGCGGCACTTTTCGCGGTATAGGGACTAATCCTCGCATCAAAGAAGGTCGTTTTGATGTTGTTTATAGGACAGCGCAATAGGCTATTCTTCGTTTTGCCGATAGATAATTTCTTGTTGAATTTTGATGGCATATTCGTGCAATAATGCTAAAAATTTTTGAGTAAATTCTGTGTCTATCTGTAAATCAGAGGATAGTGTAATCAGTTGATTATAAACGTCTTCCCATCTTTACTGTTGTAAAATAGGCAAATTTTGCTCTTTTTTTTTTAAATTTTGCTATTTTGGCAACACCTTGTAAAACGTTGACAATCAATAGTTATTTAAAATCCATTAAAATTTGTTTAAATTTCACGTAAAAATTTTAATTCCTTGATAATCAATAGAATATAAAATAATTTGCAAATAATTACTACTTTGTAAAAATAATTATAAAAACAGTCATGAATAATATAATCAAATATAGTAGTGGAGAGGGTAGAGGGAAAAATGATTCATAAATTTTCGACAAAAAAACTTAAATTTATTGTTTTTTCCAAAAAAAAGTGTATCTTTGTATTTCCCTTGTCATTTTTGGCAGGAGGTTTTTAAAGTTTAATTTATCAACGAATATTAATAAAATAAAGAGATATGTCAAGAATTTGTGCAATCACAGGAAAATGTGCCATCAGAGGCAACAATGTTTCGCATTCTAATGTAAAAACCAAAAGGAGATTTTATCCGAATTTGCAGGAGAAGAAATTTTTTATACCTGAACTTAACGAGTGGGTTGTTTTGAAAGTTTCTGCAAAAGGAATAAAACATATCAATAAGAAAGGCGTACTTAAATGCCTGATGGATTCTTATAAAAAAGGAATTATTGGTTAGAAGGGCGAATAATTGAATTTAAAAGTTTTTGCGAAAAAAATTAAAAATTTTGTAAATTGTTTCTATCATTGAGGGGAACTCTCCCCTCGTAATGTTTCATTTTGTCAGGCACCACTTTATGTGGTGTCTGATTATTTTTTTTACTGTTTTTTAGTATTGGTTGATTAAGTTTATAACTTGCTGATAATCAATATTATACATGCACTTAAAATGTTTTTTGGGGCAAGCAGAAAAGCCTAATTTAGAACAGGGTCTGCATTTTAAATTTTTCACTTCTGCAATAAAAGAGAAAATTTCTTTGCCGTTGGGAAAATAAGGTGTCATGCCAAAATCGGCTGTGGTATTTCCCCAAAGGCTGATAATGGGTTTGTTGAGTGCGGCTGCAATGTGCATCAATCCCGTGTCGCCACTGAGCAACAAATCTGAATATTTAATGCAAGCGGCGGACTGCGGAATGGTTAATTTTCCGCATAAGTTAAATATTTGATTATCAATAGATTGAGATAATATTTTTGCATTTTCCATACAATCATTGCCTCCCAAAAGAACAATCGGTTTATGAATTTGAGAACAAATAAACTGCAATTTATCTAATGGAATTTGCTTTGTAAAATGTTTACTGCCCATTGCAATTGCCACAAAATGAGATAATTGCAATTGTTTAATGGGTTGTTCAGCCTCGTCTGATAGAAAAAAATCCAAGCCTTTGCCGTCATTTTTAATTTTCTGTGGCAAAATAGCAGTTGTATCCAAATATCGGTCTACAACATGTGTTTTTGGCAATAAATTGAGTTTCAAATTGACCAAAAGCCACTTTTTTACATTCAATTTGTGCAAATGTTGAACAGGAACTTTTAATTTTCTACACAATTTTAAAGAGCGATAATTATGCTGTAAATCAATAATATAATCAAATTTTTCGGCTTTTAAAAGCGTCAGTAATTTTTTATCTGCAGGTTTAAAAGTATGAATTTTTGTCAGATAAGGATTGTTGGTTAAAATTTCTGCATATTCTTTTTTGAGCAAATAATGCAGTTGAGCGTCAGGGATTTGCGTTTTTATGCAGCGTATTGCATTTGTTGTAAGCACAATATCGCCGATGCTACTCAATCGTATAATCAAAATTTTCATTGCAGAATATCAATAATAATATCGCCTGTCTTCCGGTTTTTTACGTTCAATTTTTGAATTATCCTTTTTTTCATTGAACATATAAACCAAATAGAGACACAAACTATTGTGCCGTTGTTGCCTTTTTTCATCGGACTGATTGCCTGTGAGGGTCGCCCAATAGCCGTTAATTTGAGGAAAATAACGCTCCCTTATGGCAGGAATTGAGTATTCATATCGAAATCCGATTTTTAATTGCTGCCAAATTCTGACCCGAATATCAAGCAAAAATTCAAGCCCATTTTTGGCGATAGTTGGCACAGTATCAGTGTAATTAGTCCTTTCAACATCCACCTCAATTTCTTTGAGACGCACCAAACGGCTGTAACTGAGCCCCACACCAATAGAAAATCGATTTAAATATGTGTAGGAAAACATTATCGGAACGGACACATAATCAGTGAATAAATGGTATCTGAATTTGACACCATAAAGCGAAAGTGAGGTGTCTTTTTTGTATTGGTCAGCATTTTTTTCTCTTGCACCACGCTGATTATACAATATTTCCATGCTCAATCCGAAAGGTTTGGTTTCAGAATTTCTTTTAAAATTAAAATTCCACATAACCCCTGCGCCTGCATGAACGCCCACTTTTTTAAACCCTATTACTCTATCGCCATCAACTTGCGTCAAATTCGCCCCTGCAATCAACTCTCCTTTAAATATTTGCGCTGATAGGGTGTTCATTCCAAAAATACATAAACAACTGATTATCAATGCAAAATAATGTTTATTTATTACCATAATTTGATGTTTATTTTTCATATTTTACAAAAATACACCTTTTCTTCAATTAAAAATTAAAAACGTTTTTTTTTAGAGTGTAGATTTACGATTTTAGTTTTTTTTTTGCATTTTGGAATAAAAACGTTCTAAAATCTGTACCTCACCACTCCGCCACGTCATTGCGGGCTTGCCCCGCAATCCCCTTGTCTGAACCACGATATTTGCAAAATTTACATGATTAGCATGATTATAATAATCATATAAATCATTCAAATCATTCAAAATCAAAGTTCAGACAAGGGTGGTGCGAAAATGCAAAAAAAAATAATTCTCCATTCTCAATTCTCCAATTCTCAATTAAAAAATATTTTCTATCAATTCTGTGCATAAATCGCTGAAACTGATGTTGTTAAATGCTAATTGTTTAGGAATTATGCTTTCATTGGTCTGTCCGGGAATGGTATTGATTTCAATAAAATACAAATTCTGTTCATTGAAAATATAGTCAATGCGAACAATGCCTTTGCAGCCTAAATTTTCATAAATTTTCGTAGAATAATCGGCACATAATGTTGCCACTTTGTCCGGTATTTGGGCAGGTGTAATCTCTTCTGCCAAAGCAGGATTATATTTTGCCTCAAAATCAAAAAACTCATTTTTGCTCACAATTTCCGTAATTCCCAGCACTTTGATTTGATTTTTAATTTTCACAATGCCACAAGTGATTTCTCTGCCTTGTATAAATTTTTCTATAAGTACTTGATTATCAAATTGAAATGCTTTTTTTATGGCGACTTGTAATTCCGATTCTGTTTTCACCTTTGACATGCCTACACTTGAGCCTGAATTGGCAGGTTTTACAAAACAAGGCAAAGAAGTGATGTTAAGTATTTGATTTTCAGAATATTGTGAAGTTTTAAACAAATGTACGGATGGGGCAATTGGGATGCCGTAAGAGGCAACAATTCTATTGCAGTAATTTTTGTTAAAAGTCAAAGCAGAAACCAACACATCGCAGCCTGTATAAGGAATGGAAAGCATCTCAAAATAGCCCTGTAATTTGCCGTCCTCACCCGGATTGCCGTGTATGGCGATAAAAACAGCATCAAAATGTATTTTATCCCCCTGAATGTGCAATGAAAAATCATTCTTATCTATTTGATAGACAACATTTTGACTATCTTTGTAAGTCCAATTGCTTCCCTTTAGCAAAATAACATAAACCTCATACAATTGTTTGTCCAATTGATGTGCAATATTATCTGCACTTTTGAGTGAAATTTCATACTCACCTGAATTTCCGCCTGTTACAACTGCAATTTTTTTCTTTTTTATCATTTTGTAAATAAATATTCTTTTTTAAAATGGAACAATATCAAAATCTTTTTCCAACATTTGGTTCAATTTAAAATAATTTTTTAACATAGTTTTTTTGTCATCGTTGAAGAGCAAAGGCATATTAGCAATAAGGTCATCAACGGCATGGGTGCTTATAACATATTCTAAATCAACTACTCCAATAATTGTTTCCCAAAAATGAGACGCATATTCGGGACTGTTTTGATACGCTTTTTGGTACAAATATCTTGCTTCTTCGTAATTTTTTGCCAAAAAATAGTATGCCGCCGCCCTGAAAATAAAATAATCCAGCGAAAGTGGAAACGGTTCTGCCTTTAGACGTCCTGCTGCCTCATTCTTTTCGATAGCATTTGCCAAAATATCAGCCACTCTATCATATTGTTCTTGCCGTGCATAGCATTCTGCTAAACGTATAACAGGTCGCATGTCCATATATTGGTCTACAAGTGTCATACATGCCTCCAAAGTATCAATTGCCTCATCATAATCCTCCAACTCTAAAAGGCAATCAGCCCTGAGCAACATAAATTCAAAAGTTTTCATGATAGATTTTCCAAGTCCTAATATAACTCCCGAATTGAGACAATCCAATGCCTGCTCATAATTGTTATCATCCATACAAATATTGGCAAAAACCCAATACCCTAAAACCGTTTCACGCTCCCGCAATGCCAAATGAATGTACTGATAACTCTCTTTTATATTCTTTTTTATTCTCAAAGCGTAATAGGCTAATCGAACCAAAGGAGAAGTAGCAGTTATGTCTTTTTTATCGCATAGAGATAATTTTTCTTTGCAAGCAGCAAGGGCTTTTTGAGGATAACCGCCTAAATAATAAGATAGTGCTAATGAGTCTAACATCAATGCAACACCGATTTCATTGGTAATTGCGACCGCATTTTGCAAAGCCTCTATTGCTTTTTCATAATCAGTAGGAGGATAAATGAGATATGATCTGCCCAACATTTCCCATGCGTATTCGATACAAGGATTTTTTTGCAAAAAATATTCCAAAAAATCGCGGTAATATTGGGTATGTTGTGCTTCTTTTGCCTTAATTTCCAATATGCTATTTACGTCCAAAAAAGTTTCACACATACTGCCGTCTAAAAAATGATTACAATATTGTACTACTTCTTCTTGATAATAGATTTTTGGAGGAGTATTTTTTAAACAATGTATTTCCGATATAATATTGAAATAAACCTCATCATAGTTGCCTCCTCTTGTATAGTCGTTAGCATAAAACTTTGCAATTGAGAGAGCCTCATCCAAATGGTCGCTGGCGATAAATGCCTCAAAATATGCACATATAAATATATATTCAAACTCCTCCTGATAATTGGACAACTCTTCTTTTAATCGAAAGTCATTTAAATCAATATCTTTTATTTTGTGATAAATCTCCTCTTTACTAAGCATATACAATTTGCTATGTGCCAATATATCATACACTTTCAACAAAATGGAGTCTTTATAATATTGAAGACTTATGTTGCAAACCCATATTATTTCTAACCATGTTTGCGTTTCATAAAAAGAATTGAGCAAATCAATAATAGACTCTAAATCTACTTTGGCAATATTTCCACTGCGAAGATTATTTTCTACTTGCAGTAAATATTGTTCTCGCCATTTTTCCTCCTCTTCGTTTGCATTTATTTCATCATCATCTGAGTCATCATCATTGTCATAATTATTGTATAATGCATCAAACAAATCATCTTCGTCGTCTTCAAACATTTTCTCCTGTTTTTTTTAGTTTATTTCTTTTAATTTCGGTATAATTACCGTTTCAATTTTATGATATAAATCTTCTTTGGTGTCGTTGTTGGTAATTACAAAATCAGCCATTGAAATACATTGGCTTAAATTCTGTTTTGTAGGGTCTTGTGATGAAAATTCCACCGCTTCTGCCGCTAAAAATTGCTCAAAACTAACGTGGTCAGTCTCCGAATTACGCTCTACAATTCGCTTATATCTCAATTGTGGCAAAGCATCTACCGCCAAAAGCACAAAATTGTCTTTCTTTCTCAAAGAATCTACTTCACCAATGGAACGGATACTCTCTATGACTGCATTTTTTCCACACCTTGCGGCTTGCTCAAAAAGACAATCTACAATATAAGAAGGCACATTGTTTTTTCGTAAATCATTGGCTACCAACACCATACTGTCTCTGTTAGCAGGTAAATTTCTTTTTTTTATCTCCTGCAATAAAAATTCTCTTACAGAATAATGTGTAAATCCTTTTTTTACCAAATATTCAACAATAGTGCCTTTTCCGGCGCCAATAGTGCCTGTAATTCCAACAACAAGCATGCAACCGCTTTTATTGTACATTTTTAATTATCATCGCCGTACCCATACCGCCTCCGATACAAAGCGACGCCAAGCCCCATTGTTTATGTTGAGCAATCAATTCATGTACAAGCGTTACCAAAATTCTATTGCCCGAAGCACCAATAGGATGCCCCAACGCAATCGCTCCACCGTTGATATTGGTATGCTCATCAATCCATTGACGACTGACTTGATGCTCTGCCATCAATTCGGTGATGACGCCTAACGATTGGGCAGCAAAAGCCTCATTGAGTTCAATCAATTCAATATCAGAGAGTTTCATATTGGCTTTTTGCAATACTTTTCTAATCGCCGGCACAGGACCTAAACCCATGTATGCAGGGTCAACTCCCGCCTGCGAAAAAGCAATAATTTCTGCCATCGGCTGCAAATTGAGTTCTTTGACCTTCTTTTCAGATGCCAACATCACAAAAGAAGCCCCGTCATTAACGCCGGACGCATTGCCCGCAGTTACAGTACCGTCTTTTTGAAATGCAGGACGTAACCTTGCCATCAATTCAGGAGATGAAGAACGATTGGGATATTCATCCTTATCCACAACAATTGTCTCTTTTTTCAAAACCACTTCCACAGGCACAATTTCGTTTTTAAATGCACCGCTGTCGACCGCATTGATGGCTTTTTTCTGCGATTGTAAAGAAAATTCATCTTGCATTTGTCGGGTTATATTATGTTTTTGAGCCACATTTTCAGCAGTAATACCCATGTGATAGTCATTAAAAGCGTCTGTTAATCCGTCACAAATCATGTGGTCTAATGCCGCAATATTGCCCATTTTGTTGCCTCCACGAATTTGACCGCCCATAACAAAACCTGCATTTGACATGGATTCTATACCTCCTGCAATCACAATTTGAGCCTCATCCAACATAATATCCGTACAGCCATTCATAACCGCCTTCATGCCACTGCCACAAACCATATTGATACTGTAGGCAGGCACTTCGTAAGGAATGCCTCCTTTGACAGCCGCTTGTCTGATAATCCCTTGCTTTTGACCCGCAGACAATACATTGCCACCAATCACTTCGTCAATACTTTCAGGTTTTACGCCCGTTGTTTCCAAAATATTTTTGATAACAAGCGCCCCTAATTCACCCGGATTGAGTGAAGACAAACTTCCCATAAACTTCCCAATTGCAGTCCTTTTCGCTGCTACTATATATACTTTTTGCATAAAATTTATATCTTTTTATTTATGTATACTTTTTTTTTATATCTTACGATTTACAAAAATACACAAATTCTTCAAATAAAAATAAAAAACCTTTTTTTTTCAGAGTGTAGAGATTTTTTGCATTTTGGGAGAAATTTGTTCTAAAATCAGATAGACTGCCTTGACATCAATCCCTGCATTTCTGTCCTGAAATGCCTTGCTGCTTCTTCTATTTCATCTTCAGTGTTTATACTCAAAACACCAAATGCGTCTTTCCCTTTTGTGATAGCATAACTTGGTATATTCTTTAATGTAGTAGTATTAGTAACCCTAATAGGGCTTTGAGGCATCAGGGTTAAAT
>JAISTU010000218.1 GCA_031272415.1 Bacteroidales bacterium
GTTCAGACAATTTTTAAAATCATAATAATCATATAAATCGTATGAAAATCAGTGGTTCAGACAAATGCAAAAAAAATAGAAAAATCTAAAATCTGCACTCTACACTCTACACTCTGAAAAAAAAAACGTTTTTAATTTTTAAATGAAAAAAATGTGTATCTTTGTATTTATGCAGGATAATTTTGGCAGGATTGTTGCTATTGACTACGGACAAAAGCGAGTCGGAATTGCTGTTACAGATTGTAATAGATTGATTGCGAGCGGATTATGTACGATTGCTGCATCTGATGTTTTTCTTTTTCTAAAAGATTACATTTCCAAAGAAAAAGTATCATTGTTTATTGTTGGCAAACCTAAACAGATGAACAATACAGATTCAGATGCAAGTCGTTATATAGAGCCGTTTGTTAAGCGTTTGCATAAGGAATTTCCGCAGATTCCCATCGATAGGGAAGACGAGAGATTTACTTCTAAAATGGCTTTTCAGACGCTGATTGACTCCGGTTTGGGCAAAAAAAAACGGCAAAATAAGGCACTCGTAGACGAAGTTGCCGCAACTATTATGCTACAAAATTATTTGCAAAAAATAGAATTTGAAAATCAAAGAAATAAAAAAGAAGAATGATATTACCAATTGTTGTTTACGGAAGTAAAATTTTACAGCAAAAGGCTGTTTCAATAGACAAGGATTATCCTGATATAGAGCAACTTATATCAGACATGAAAGAGACAATGCTCAATGCAAAAGGTGTCGGTTTAGCCGCGCCTCAAATTGGGCAATTGATAAGTTTATTTATTGTTGATACGACTGAAATGGAAGAAGAAGGAAGTTCGCAATCTCCTGTAAAACAAGTGTTTATAAATGCAGAAATATTGGAACGAACAGGTGAAGATGCAGTTTATTCCGAAGGCTGTTTGAGTGTGCCGGGAATAAATGAAAATGTAACACGTAAATCAATTGTTACTGTGGAGTTTATGGATGAAAATTTTGAAAAACACAAAAAAACATACAGCGGAAATGCTGCCCGCGTGATTCAACATGAATTTGACCACATTGCAGGAAAAACATTTATTGACAGACTTTCACCTTTGAAAAAAACCATTCTCAAACGCAAATTAACCGATATAAGTACAGGAAAAAAACAAACTTTTTATAAAACAAAAATTATTAGATAAAATTATTTATGAAAAATATACTCAAAACTATCGTGGTTTTTGCATTTTTGTTCCTTTTAATTGACGGATGCAATACCAAAAACAGCAGAAGAGAAAAGATACAAAAGGCAGAAGAGACTGCCACAGAGGGGTATGACACTGCACAATTTCGCCAATTGTTGGAAACTTATCATGCGTATGTCAATGATTATCCGCAAGATAGTTTAGCCCCTGAATATCTTTTTCGTGCCGGACGAGCGGCTATGATTTTGCAGGACGGCAAACAAGCATTAACCGATTTTGCCAATCTTATCAAACGTTACCCTAAAAGTGAGCAAGCCGTTACCGCATTTTTTTATCGGGCTTATACCTATGAAAATGTTCTTTACGACATGACTGCAGCCGCCGCCGCTTATAAAGAGTTTCTTAAGCGTTATCCCGATGACCAATTGGCAGAAAGTGCCCGCATGTCTCTCAAATATTTGGGCATGGAACCGGAAGAAATTTTAGCCGCCATTCAAAAAGAACACGCACAATAGAGTGGAGAGTGAAGAGTGTAGATTTACGATTTTAGATTTTTTTTTGCATTTTCACACAAAAACGTTCTAAAATTTGTACCTCACCCCTCCGCCTCGTCATTGCGGGCTTGCTCCGCAATCCCCTTGTATGAACTGTGATTTTGAATGATTTGAATGGTTTGTGTGCTTATCTATAATCACAATTTTAAAATCATAATAATCACATCAATCATACTAAAATCAGTGGTTCAGACAATAAATCTTTTTTTTTATAAAGCCCAAAAAAGTTTTTTAATTTTTAATTGAAAAAAAAGTGTATTTTTGCATTTTTAAAATAAAATAAAAAGATGAATTTATACGATATTATTGTAATAGGAAGCGGTCCCGGCGGTTATGTGGCGGCAATTAAAGCGGCTCAAATGGGTTTAAAAACCGCCGTTGTAGAGAAAGAATCATTAGGTGGAATATGCCTCAATTGGGGCTGTATTCCTACCAAAGCCTTAATGAAATCGGCACAAGTTTTGCATTATCTACAGCATTCAAAAGAATACGGAATTGAAATTGAAGGTGCTGTTAAGCCTGATTTTGAGGCTGTTATACAAAGAAGTAGAAATGTTGCAGCCGCCATGAGCAAAGGAATTGCTTATTTGTTCAAAAAAAATAACATTGATGTTTTGGAGGGATTTGGAAAAATTTTGCCTGACAAAACTGTTGAAGTTGAGGCAAATACAGGAAATATTGAAACATATAAGGCAAAACATATCATATTGGCAACAGGAGCAAGGTCTCGTAATTTGCCTAATTTACCACAAGACGGCAAAAAAATTATAGGCTATCGAGAAGCCTTAACTTTATCACAATTGCCTCAAAGTATGGTAGTTGTGGGGTCAGGGGCTATCGGCAGCGAATTTGCCTATTTTTACAATGCAATGGGTGTAAAAGTTACTCTGGTAGAGATTATGCCGACCATTTTACCTGTGGAAGATGAGGAAATTTCCAAACAAGTTGAACGGGCATTCCGCAAGCAAGGCATTAAAATTATGACCGAATCGGCAGTAGAAAATGTAGATATTTCGCAACTTATTCCGTTAGTATCAATTAAGGATAAAAAAGGTGAAATGGTGCAAATTGAAGCCCAAACTGTACTCTCTGCGGTGGGTGTAGAAACAAATATTGAAGGCATTGGATTACAAGAATGCGGTATTGAAACGGCAAAAGGCAAAGTGATAGTTGATGATTATTACCGAACAAATATAGAAGGGATTTATGCTATTGGGGACATTGTTCATGGACCTGCTTTGGCACACGTTGCCTCACATGAGGGGATTGTTTGTGTAGAAAAAATTGCAGGAAAAAATCCACATCCTATTGATTATCAAAATATTCCGGGCTGCACTTACATTTCTCCGGAGGTAGCCTCTGTAGGTTTAACCGAAAAGCAAGCCATTGAGCGAGGATATTCTTTGAAAATCGGTAAATTTCCATACACAGCATCAGGGAAAGCGACCGCCTCCGGCAATAGAGACGGAATGGTAAAAGTGATTTTTGATAAAGAGACCAATTTAATGCTTGGTTGTCATCTTTTTGGGGATAATGTAACCGAAATGATAGCCGAAGCAGTGGTTATTCGACAGACAAATACTACATTAGAGCAATTATTGACAGCCATACATCCGCATCCTACTATGTCGGAGGCGTTAATGGAGGCATTTGAGGCGGCTAATGGAGCAGCAATACATTTATAAATAATTCAAATACAGATAGATATGAAAGCGTATGTATTTCCCGGACAGGGTGCTCAATTTTCAGGAATGGGCAAAGATTTATATGAAAATAATGCTACTGCCAAACAACTTTTTGAGCAGGCAAATGAAATTTTGGGATTTCGCATCTCGGATATTATGTTTTCGGGGACAGAAGAGGAACTCAAACAGACAAAAGTTACACAGCCGGCTATATTTTTGCATTCTGTAATTTTGGTCAAAACGTTGGGGGATAAATTTGTTCCCGATATGGTGGCAGGGCATTCATTGGGAGAGTTTTCGGCTTTGGTGGCTAACGGTTGTTTGTCATTTGAGGACGGTTTAAAATTGGTATTTAAGCGTGCTTTGGCGATGCAAAAATCTTGCGAAAGAGAAGCCTCTACAATGGCTGCCGTTTTGGGATTGGAAGACGACAAAGTGGTAGATTTATGTCGCCGCGTTACCAGAGAGATAGTGGTGGCTGCCAATTTTAACTGTCCCGGACAGGTAGTGATTTCCGGCTCTATCAAAGGAGTGGAAGAGGCAGGTGAATTGCTTAAAGTGAGCGGAGCAAAGAGAGTTTTACCGTTAAAAGTAAGTGGTGCATTTCATTCTCCTTTTATGGAAATGGCGCAAGAAGAACTCGAAACGGCTATCAATAAAGTAGAATTTCATACTCCGATATGTCCTGTGTATCAGAATTGTACGGCTTTGCCGGCGATAGATGTTGATATGATTAAGAAAAATTTGGTTTGTCAACTGACATCGCCTGTTTTGTGGACACAGACGGTGCAAAATATGGTCAAAGATGGGGCAACAAACTTTACGGAAATTGGACCCGGTAGCGTATTACAAGGTTTGATTAAAAAAATTACCTCAACCGCAAGCACAGACGGAATGCAATAATAATAATGATGAAATTTTGTAGAGATGTGGTGTCCCGCATCTCTACTTATCTCTCATTCAATGTTTTAACATAGTCATCTTTGCCGATATTTTCCATCTGTTTTTTATAATTCAGATATTCTTTTCGGGGAATGGCAATTTGATAGGTCTTTTTTTGTGGATTTTCCAATTTGTCGGAAATCAGCCACGGATTCAATAATTTTAACTGTTTATAAGTCGTCTTTTGTTGTTTTGCAAAGTCATAAAGGCTGGCAATGGTGCTATCAACAGAAATTAAATCTACAACAATTGGATAATATAAGTCGCTCTTTTTGAGATAAATACCGTATTTTTGAGGTTCTGATAGCAGCAATTTAAGTGCCAAAATGCGATACACATAGCGGGCTGTTTCAGTGTTGAGCCATAAATCCCAAAAGGTGCTTTGTGATTGGTCTGCACAGCGTTTTTTGATGTACGTATCGCCCGCATTGTAAGCAGCCGCCGCCAAAGCCCACGAGTGGTGAACTTGGTATGAATTTTTTAAATATTTACATGCCGCCACAGTCGCTTTTTGCAGATGATAACGCTCATCCACATCATCTCTGACCTCAAGGTCATGCTTTTTGGCAGTAGAAGCCAAAAATTGCCAAAATCCTGCCGCATTTGCAGGCGACGTTACATTCAAAAAACCGCTCTCCGCCAATGCCAAATATTTGAAATCATCAGGAATATTGTTCGACTTTAAAATAGGCTCTATCACGGGAAAATAACGATTTGCACGCTTACAATATTGCAAAATGGAAGATTGCCAATACGAATTGATGAGCAACTCCCTCTCCAAAAATTCCCTCACATCATACCGCTCAACAGGTACTGCCTCACCAGCAAAGTCCAATTTATCAGGCAAATGAATATCTGTAATTCTGTAATTATCAGATAATTGTAACATCTCATTTTGTTTTTGATAAGATGTATCTTTTGCCGATAAAAGCAAAATCAATATCGTGCCTATAAATATTCCTTTGAAAAAATAGGCTTTTCTCACAAATGTTTCCTTTTTGTTCATTCTTTTTTTTTTATATAACAATTTGATTTACAATAAAATACATAAAATTAGTCTATTTTTTTTCTACAAAAATGACATCCTATTTACAAAGTTACACGTTTTTTTGAGTTGAGAGTTGAGAATTAAAACTGTAGGGGCAATGGCATGCCTTGCCAAAAATCTAAATTTTTCCCTATTTTTTTCACTTTTTTTTGTATCTCATTGATAATCAGAGAAAATAATAATTTGTTGATAATAAAGTTGATATAAAAACACTCGCTTTTATTGAACTCTTTTGAAAACGTGAATAAATGTACATTTGCGTTCTTTTTTTGAATCTTTTTTTGATTTTTGTACTGCAAAATATGTATAACGATATTTTGATTTTAATTTGTTTTGTGAGCAAATGTGTATTTTTTTAAGAGGTAAATCTGTCCATGTATCTGGCAAAAAAACAGAAATATTACTTTTTTGTAATGGCAATGCTAACGAACAATCAGCATACTTACCGTCATATACATAAAAAAACACAATGCTATCTGTCATAGTTGGAAGAATTATTGGATATATTGAATCATACGATATTTGGGCGATTAGTTTATTTTTGGCATATAAATCCGCAATTGCAACATCAGGTTCCCTTGTAGTTAAATTATAGACAAATAAATGATGCGAAGTGCATGTGTCACAAAATTCAAATTTATAATCTGTTGGGAATATAGAAAATAAGTAAATATTTCTATTTTTGATTAACCATGTACCTTTTGCATGCATATAAGTGTGCCCGACTTCTATTGCGTAAACAAAACTCGTATCCTTTTGCAACAACAACTTTTCATTCCCTACTGTTTCCCTTGTACATATAAAATACCCTTCAAACGATTGCATTTTATAAATAGAACAACTATTGGCAAAAAAAACACAAAAAACAAAAATAGATATTATTTTTATGGTATCAAGCATGAGAACTTTTTATTTTTGATACATCCTGTAGCGATTATCTCGGCAATAGCCATTTCTTTCTCCTTCAAACAAAGTACCAAAAGACCATTCGCCTTTTTTCCTATCGCCATAATGACTTGCAGCATATTTTGCGGGGTGCACTATAGTAGCACCGACATCGTCTGAAAATAAATTTTGCCGATTTAAGGCTGCTATTTCATCAGTAATATCATATAAAAAACCAGCATGGCGTCCTGATTTATCAAAATCTATTTCTTGCATCAGGTATTGATGACCGTGTTTTAATTCATGTGCTAATATTTGCATTGTTGTGAAATTAGGTAAACTACCTATATCAAGAAAAAACTTCGTTGTTTGTTGCACCAAGTGTAGTCATACCGCCCGTTGTTGAGGATGTTAACATGCCATCAGGGATGTTATTACCCATTCGTATTGTAAACATTACTTCCGAGGCTTCCATTTGTCGTAATTCTGTTTGTGCAGCCGTATAGCCTGCCAAATTTTGTTTTGCATTATTAAGCATTCTACCTGCCAATCCTCCTTTTTTTCCTGTTGCCAATTTTGCATCATATCTTGCTTGTCGTTTATCCACAGTTAATTGGGCAGAGTTGACTTTTGTGGCAATAGTTGATTTTAAATCTTGATATGCTTTGTTTTCTGTTGCCCCCGCACCTCTAACCGTATCTCCTGTCGGATCTATGCGACACACGGGGGTGTTCCCACAATACGCATACGGAGACATAGACGGCATCTTTGAGAAATATTTATCCCGACTAATAAATGTCGGTGGTGCATGGTATCTATGCTCAAAATAATACATCCCACTTTCTTCGTCCAATTCTTT
>JAISTU010000139.1 GCA_031272415.1 Bacteroidales bacterium
CCGTATGCATTCTGTTTCAACAATCCGTTGAGAGTTACAGCCCCAACGGGAAAGGATGGAGAAGAAGTTGTAGATACTAAAAATAAAACTATTACTATTAATGTAAATTTAATTTTCTATACTCGTTCAAACAGTATATCAGGGAAAGATGTTGAAAAGGCGGCTCAATATTACAAGCAAAACATTATGGATAATTGGTCAAAAGATGCTAATGGTAATGCTTGGACGACAGAGTATAATGGAGAAACTTATACTGTAAATTTCAATGTTAATGTAAGTATGGATAATATCGCAGCATCTGAAAGGAAAAGAAATTATAATGGGAAAAACAACTATATTGAAATAGTAAGAGGCGGAGAAAATTTTAGGTCTTCTGTTCGGAACCATAGAGATGGGCAATGGGATTTGCCAACATCTTCAAACAATGCAGGGGCACATGAATTTGGACATATATTGGGACTAATGGATAGGTATATCGATACTTATGATAAAGAAGGGAACCCCATATCTATTTCTCATGCAGGATGGAGTAGTCATATCATGGCTGATAGCAGAGCAAAAGTGGAGCAAAGAAATATAGATGCTCTTGTATATCGCAATAAAACTGACTTACCGAATAAATATGGACGGCAAAACTATTCAGGCTGTAGTAGGCAAACGTTATTTCGATTTATTTTAAATTATGATAATCATGAGCGATAAATTTTATTAAGTATCTTATGAAAAAGAAAACAATAATTATTATTACTTTGTCTATAATTTTTGGTGGCATTTTATGCTTTTCTTTAGGGTGGATAAGTAGAAATAAATATTTTGATGACTATGAAGTAGAATATTATTTTGAACTTGATAGTATAAAACAACTTTTTTATTTAAGAGAAGAAAGTCAAAGTCTATTTTATCAAAAGACCGAAGAAGAAGTGTTAGCAGTATTACCTACTCCCAAAAGTGATAGTAAAGGGCGGTTGTTTGATGACGGGAACATTGATAATTGGCATTGGCTGTTAAATCCATATAAAAATAGGCTTGCGGGAACAAAAGATACACTATATATGCATACATATACTTGGGTTATTCCATATAGAGACCGACCTAATATATATATTGTTTTTGAAAAGGATAGTAATCAATGGATAGCAACTGCATGTGTTGAATGGGATCCTGATGTAGTTCAATTCTAAAAATATGCAATAATATGCCCCTACAATTCTCCATTTTCAATTCTCCATTAAAAAAGGGTTCTTAATTTTTAATTCAAAAATTTGTGTATTTTTGCATTTCATTAAGGATAAAGCAGATGAAAATATCATATAATTGGCTAAAAGAATATGCGACATTGGCAATAGATGCCAACAAAACGGCTCAAATGCTGACAGATTGTGGGTTGGAGGTCGAACTGACGGAGAATTTTGAAACCATTGGCGGAGGCTTGCAAAATGTGGTGATTGGGAAAGTATTATCGTGTGAAAAACATCCTGACGCAGACCGTTTATCGGTAACAACGGTGGATGTAGGTGCCGAAAGACCATTAAATATTGTCTGTGGTGCGCCCAATGTGGCAACAGGACAAACGGTTGTGGTAGCAATGCTCAATGCAGTTTTGTATCCTACTGATAGTGAGCCATTTAAGATAAAAAAATCAAAAATAAGAGGAATAGAATCCGAAGGTATGATTTGTGCCCAAGATGAATTAGGATTGGGGACTTCGCATGACGGAATTATGCTCATCAATGAAGATGTTAAAGCGGGAACTCCTGCTGCACAATACTTTGATATTCAAACAGATACAATTTTTGAAATTGGTATAACCCCCAATCGAAATGACGCTTTATCGCACATTGGCGTGGCAAGGGATTGGTTAGCCGTTGCTAATTATGCAAAAAATACAAATTTTAAACTGCAATATCCTGATGTTGAGAACTTTAAACCTGAAATTCAATCGGATATACAAATTTGTATTGAAGATGAAATAAATTGTGTTAGATATACAGGATTGATTATCAAGGGAGTAAAAGTGGAAGAGTCCCCTAAATGGTTAAAAAATAAACTCAATTCGATAGGGGTTAGACCTGTCAATAATGTAGTGGATGCCACTCAATTTGTGTTATTTGAAATGGGACAGCCTTTGCACGCCTTTGATGCGAAAAAAATTGCAGGAAAAAAAGTGATTATAAAAAAAGCCCAACAAGGGGAGCAATTTGTTACTTTGGACGGTATAAAACGAACACTTTCGGCGGATGATTTGATGATTTGTAATGCAAATGAGGCAATGTGTGTTGCAGGTGTATTTGGCGGACAAGATTCGGGGGTAACAGAAGAAACAGTGGACATTTTTTTGGAAAGTGCGGCTTTTCATCCTGTAAGTATCAGAAAAACAGCGAAATATCATGGTTTGAAAACGGACGCTTCTTTTCGTTATGAGCGTGGTAGCGACCCCAATATAACCGTTTATGCAGCCAAAAGAGCCGCTTTGTTGATTCAGCAATTGGCAGGAGGACAAATTTCGGAAATTACGGACATTTATCCTAATGTTGTGTCGCCAAAAGAAATTGAAGTCAATTTAGATAGACTTAATTCACTAATAGGTAAAAACATTGATAAACAGGAAGTTATAAAAATTTTGGAATTGCTTGAAATCAAAATTATCGCACAAATCGGACAAATTTTGAAAGTTGAAATTCCTACCAATAAAGCAGATGTGTTGCGAGAGGCTGATGTTGTGGAAGAATTTTTGCGCATTTATGGCTACAATAATGTTGAAATTCCACATCGTTTTAATTATGCAATTTCTACTTTGAAAGAGGATGATTTAATTCATATTCAGGAAGTTATATCTACTTATTTGAGTGATAACGGATTTTTTGAAACCATGAACAATTCGCTCACCAAAGCCGAATATGCAGTGATTTTTGATTTTGTAGATGCCTCACAATCAGTAACTTTGCTCAATCCTTTGAGTAAAGAATTGCAAAATTTGCGACAAAATTTATTTTTCAATAGCATGGAAAATATTTTGCACAACATTCATCATGGCAATACAGACCTTAAATTGTATGAATTTGGCAAAATTTATCAGAAAAACAGCCAATTTGGTAAAAATGAAGATATTTTGAAACGCTTTGATGAGCCCACAAAACTGTCCATTTGTGTTACAGGAAAACAAAAAGCGACCTCATGGCTCACAAAGCAGGAAGATGCTGATTTTTATTATCTTAAAAATGTGATAATCAATGCTTTAAAACGTGTTAATGTAGATATTGAACAACTGCCGACAGAGATTTCAACTTCACTCGGATTTTTGGATAATGCATTGATTTACAAGCATAAAGACACTGTTTTGCTTGCCATTGGAGAAGTGCCGCAAAAACTGCTCAAAACTTTTGGCATTAAACAGCCTGTTTTTTATGCCGATATTGACTGCCGGACATTGGAATTGTTGGCAAAAAATAAAAAAACAGTCTTTGAGGAACTCCATAAATTCCCCGAAGTGGAACGGGATTTGGCGTTGTTGATTGATAAAACCGTAACCTATCAACAATTGAAAGATATTGCTTTTCGGTGCGAAAAACATAAAATATTGTCAGTCAATCTGTTTGATGTTTATCAGGGTGATAAATTGCCTGAAAATAAAAAATCTTATGCTTTGCGATTTGTACTTTATGACAAACATAAAACATTGACTAACAATGATATACAGAATATTATGGACAGATTGATAAATGCCTATCAAAAAGAAGTTCATGCAGAATTAAGATAAATAATTGATTTTCAATATAATAAATATATAAACGATGAATATTTTAAAAATAGTATTAAGGATTTTATTGGGCTGTTTTTTTATAGCCACAGCAGTACTCAAACTGTTTTCTTTGGATGAGTTTGAAATTTATATTTACAGTTTCAACATTTGTAATTTTGTGCTGTCGACCGTTGTTGCCAGATTGTTGATTGCCGCCGAATTTTTATTGGGTATGTTTCTCATTTTGAGATACTTATATAAATGGACTTGGTTTTTGACGCTCTTATTTTTGCTCGCATTTACAGGCTTGTTGTTTTATACTGCCATTTTTCGCAACGACAGCAATTGCCACTGTATGGGGGCTTGGATTGAACTAAATCCGCTCGAATCTATTATAAAAAATGTACTTTGCATTGCCATTTTGTTTTTTATTCGCAAGCAACCCGAACACGATTTTATACATAAGTTATTTACTATCAAGTATTTAAAAAAGATAATCATTGGGCTGACATTTGCGGCAGCAATTATTGTTCCGTTTGGTGTTGTGCCGATGGATAGTGTGTATAATTTTTTTCGCAGCGAAAAAAAACAGGTCAACGAGGAGGCTTTTGCTCTACTGCAAAAAGATTCCACATTTGCTGCTGCAGCCGACATTTCTAATGGAAATTATATTACGGCGATGGTGCTTTCCCGCTGCAAATATTGCAAATTGAGTACCGAAAAAATTACACAAATTGTTGATTGTCATCAATTGGACAAAAGTAGGCTCATTTTTGCCATTTGGGGGGATAGCCTTTCAGTAGAAAAATTTAAGGAAGTAACTCATACTCAAGATTATACATTTGCGGTTAT
Organism: Bacteroidales bacterium; assembly: GCA_031272415.1. Taxonomy (GTDB): domain Bacteria; phylum Bacteroidota; class Bacteroidia; order Bacteroidales; family WCHB1-69; genus JAISTU01. Next base: position 4,592 of record JAISTU010000139.1, read on the forward strand.
CAATCCTTATATTGCTATTGATGTTACTTTTGGTTCTTTTCCGCTTTTTATTTATACCCAAAATGGAAAAATTACACAAAGTGTTGATTTTAGGGAACTTTCGGAAACAGAAATCGTAAAATTATTGCAATAAGAGATAGGAAATTTTCAACTTCTTTTTTTGCATTTTGGGAGAAATCTGTTCTAAAATTGAGAATTGAAAGTGAAAATATAGAGACGGTATCGTCTTTCTTTTGCACCGTCATTGCAGGCTTGCCCCGCAATATCCTTAATTCGCAAACTGCAAGGATTTATAATAAAAACAAATTAATTTTCTTGAATTATTTGATTTTCAGACTGTTGTTTATAGTCTGAATGACAAACTGTTATCACAGCCATTGCAGCAAAAACAGGAATGGCTAACTTTTCTGTATCCAAAAAATTATTGAGCAAACCATGAAAAAAATAACTCGTTAAGGCAAGCAAGCACATCAATGAAAACAATTTAAGTTCCTGATTATCAGCATTTTTGTAAGTTTTTATAGCCGTAGAAGCAAGTAAGGTTAACAAAGAGAGCAAAATCAACAATCCTATTGCTCCGCTTTCGGAAAGGACGCTAAAAAACTCACTGTGAGCATTGCCGGCGGTACCTGCGTTGGTAGTCATGCCCGATTTATATTTAGCCGATTGAAATGCTGCATAATTGAACTGATAAGTGCCCGGTCCCCAGCCAAATACAGGTCTTTCTTTAAACATTGAGAATGCAGATTGCCATCTATTCATGCGTTCAACATTGGAGTCATCCGATGTAACATTGGAAATAGATTGGAGGTGAGCCGTAAAATTTCCTGCCGAAGAGTCTTGTGTATTGCGGTTTAATTTATTTACAATTTCGTTTTCAAAAGCAAAAAATATTGCCAAAACAGCCACAATTGCCAAAATAAAAGTCCGCAATTTGATTTTTAACAACACTAAAACGGCTACCATTGCGACCGCAATCACGCTCAACCATGCTGCCCGCGAAAATGAAAAATACAAACCGAACAAAATAGGTGCCAATAAAACAAGTGAATAAATACGAACCGACTTTGAAAGTGTTTTAATACAAGGAATTATAGCCAAAATAGGAACAAAAAATGCCAACGCAGCACCGTATGCCGTGTGGTCATTGTAAAAAGGAGACACAATCCAATAGATAATGTTGTGAACAAATTTGTATTGTGCATATCTATAAGTAGTTATAAACACCACAATTGTCAATGCGGTGGCATAAAACAAAAAAAATGGAACTATTTTGCGAATGTCTTTTTTTAAAATTTGTGCAAAAAAGAAATACAAAGGTACAATATAAACGACTTTGACTATCCAAAATTTGAAAGATACAAGCGGTATGGAAGAGGTTATGGATGTTAAAAAAATCCAAAATAAATACAAAATGAGTAAAATACTGATTTTATGTTTGGAAATGACAAGCGGATAACGATTTTCAAGTATATATTGCAACAATAACACAACTGTCAATATCCCCAAAAAAAGTTCACAAGGAATAGAAAAATTTATATCTTCGGGCAAAAAGTTTGTCAATTCTATCGAAAAGGGTGCCATAAATGCGGTCAAAAAAAGTGTTTTTTCTGTGTGTACAACAGACAAATACACAGCAATAAACGCCGATACAACTATGACAGGTAGTATAAAATTTTCCTTATAAATGCAAAAAAGACAAAATAAAACAAACAACAAACCTACTCCTGCAACAAAAGTCAAATAAGGAGAAGTCTTAAAAAAAGTTATAACTCCGGATAGCCGTTTGTTCATTTTTTTTATATTTAATTGATTATCAAACAATTACAATTGCGACAAAATTTAGTCTCTATTTTTGCAAAGTGTATAAAAATTTTTAATACCTTCTTTGCAAATAATCAAAACGATTGTCAAAGCAAGTACGCAAATGGTTGAAATCAAAACAATCATCACCCGATTAGGATACGCTTTTTTATCGGATGCAACTGCATTTTCAACCACAAACTTCTGATTAAGAGCATATTGAGCATCTACCAGCATGGCTTGATATTGCGAATGTAGTACATTTCGGGCGTCTTCGGAATAAGTCAATCTGTCCTTGAGTGCCATATAAATTCCTCCCCATTGCGCCAAAGTAGCGAGTTCTTTTTTAATCCTTTCCGCACCTGCAAGATTTCCTGATGAAACATCTTTTGCATATTGTTGCATCAATCGCTCGGCTTGCACTTCGTGGTCATAAACACCATTTTGCATCACAATTGCAAGAGAATCAGTTATTTGCTGAATATCCTCATCTGCTTTTTGAATTTGTTGCTGCAAAATATCAATACTTGTCGCCGTGCGTTGCTGAACAATTGCCCTTTTGAGCGTGTCATAATAAGCAATAACCTCATTTGCCATATCTGCCGCAAATTGCGGGTCAGCATCTTTTACGCTGACGGTAATGCCCATATATTGATTGCGAGCATAAGTTACAGCATCATTGACCATTCCGTAAATGTCTGATTTATAATGTTTTGACGTTGTATCTATTGAATAATGTACTTTTAGATTAAACTTTTCTATCAAATGGTCTTTCAGCGGTCTGGAGTTTAAAATTTGCAACATTTGGTCAATTTGAACTTCTGTCCCAAACTGCGCCACGTCCAAAATAGGATTGTAATTGCCGGCGGACATAACAATTTGTGATACCGCATTGGTTGCAGGAGGCATAAGTATCGCTTTTGCCTCAAATTTCGGTTTAATCAATAACGAAATCACAAACGACAACAAAGCAGAAACCACCGCCACTATCAGCAGTACTTTCCACCATTTTACAATCGTAACTATCACATTTACAGCATTATAACTTTGTTTACTCATCTAATTATTTTTTCTTTTAATTTTATTATTTAAAGTATATTAACGTAAGTTTTTTTTGTTTAGTATTTTTTTTCACCATTTTTTTTACTGTTTTTTGCTTTAAATTTGCCCCCAAAAATATTACTTGTCTATTTTTAGAACATTTTTATCCCAAAATGCAAAAAAAATCTACACTCATTCCTTATTTTTGCTATCAATAATGATAGTAACGGGACCGTCATTGGTGAGGTTAATTTGCATGTTCGCACCAAAGACACCGGTGGCAATGGGCTGTCGGAGTTCTTTTTGCAGTGTTTGGACAAATTGTTCATACAACGGTTGCGCCACCGCAGGAATAGCCGCTTTGATATAGGACGGGCGATTGCCTTTTTTAGTGGATGCAAATAAAGTAAATTGACTGATAACCATGCAATTAGCATTTATATCTTTAACAGACAAATTCATTACTCCGCAAGCATCATCAAAAATTCTTAAACGGGCTATTTTGCCTGCCAACCAATCTATATCTTCTTGTGTATCAGACATTTCGACCGCAAGCAATATCAGTAATCCTTTTTCAATGGAGGAATAAATTTGCTCATTGATACTTATTTGTGCTTGGCTTACTCTTTGAATAATTGTTCTCATTTTTCTACATTTTAGATTCTATGTTTATAAAAGTAAATATCATTAACGCAAATGCCCAAAGTGCTGAGCCTCCGTAACTTACAAATGGAAGCGGTATGCCAATAATAGGCATCAAACCAATGGTCATGCCTACATTGATGGTAAAATGGGCAAAAAATATGGACGCAATAGAATATCCATAACAGCGTACAAAAGCATTGCCTGATTTCTCTGATTTTCTGATAATTCGGCAAAAAAGCAAAATAAATATCAAAATCAATCCTACCGCCCCCACAAATCCATATTCCTCGCCGATAGTGCAAAAAATAAAGTCTGTCGATTGTTCAGGGACAAAATTGAGATGTGTTTGTGTTCCTTCGCCAAACCCTTTGCCTGTCCAGCCGCCGGAGCCGATAGCCACCTTTGCTTGATTCACATTATAGCCGATACCGCGGGTGTCTTCTATCTTACCGAACAGTAAATCAATGCGTTGCCTTTGATGCGGACGCAAAATAACATTATAAAACACATCCACACTCAACACATAAATCGCCATTGCCAAATAAATGAAAAAAAGACGTGCAATTTTCCTTTTTTTATTCTTAATTCTATTGATAATGAGAATGATAAATGGAATAGATAGTATCGCCAATATCACCCATTGAGGTATAAACATGGTCGCCACAAAAAGCACAATGACCGCCACCCCTACAATTAAAATCCAATAATTCATTCCCTCACGGATGAGTGGCAAAATAAGGAACAAAAGAGGCAATGCAGTTCCTGTATCATTTTGCAACAACATCAAAACAAAAGGAATCAATATAGTCCCAAAAGCAACTGCCAAATATTTGATATTTTTGAAGTCAAAATTAACTTTGGATACAAAAAACGACAACAAAAGGCAAGTGCCATATTTGGCAAATTCGGCAGGCTGTATCCCAAAACCGCCTATCCCTAACCACGATTTTGCCCCTGAACGTGTTACACCAAAAAACAACACCACTAATATTAACGTATTGAAAATCAAATAAATATAAAACGACATATTGTAGAAAAACCTTGCCCGAATGACATAAATAAAAATTCCAATAAGTACGGATGCCGCAATCCAAATCAATTGTGTGCCGTATGAAGAATGTATGTCAAAAGTGCCGTTGTAAAGCGTCGAAAAAACATTCAGCCACCCAAATCCAACCAAAATGAGCATCAAAAAGAGTAAAAATAAGTCAGGCATTTTTCTTTTCATAAAGCAAAATTATTTAGTATAACGAATAACACCTGAAGAAATTTGTTGTTCAAGTTCCTTGCGTTTGACCTCTCCGTTGATGTATTTTTCAATAATCAAACTTGCAATCGGAGCCGCCCAAGTAGCCCCAAAACCTCCATTTTCGACTATCACTGAAATAGCAATTTTTGGATTTTCAACAGGGGCAAAGCAAACCAACAAAGAATGGTCAGCCCCGTGTGGATTTTCAGCCGTTCCTGTTTTAGCAGCCACGCGTATGCCCGGCACGCCTGCTCTGCGAGCGGTGCCGGCGGTTACTGCTCTTTCCATTCCCAATATGACCGGCTGAAAATATTGCTGGGCTATACCTGTATACTTTTTGGTTACAAATCGCGGATTGAGAGAGTCTATATTATCAATGGCACGAATTAAGTGAGGCGGATAATAATAGCCCCGATTGGCAATCAATGCGGCTAAATTGGCTAATTGTACGGGAGTTGCCGAAATTTCGCCTTGCCCAATGGAAACCGAAATAATAGAAGTCGCTTGCCACCTGTTTTTCCCATAAAAACGGTTATAATACGAAGTGTCAGGCACTAAACCTTTTCTTTGATAGGGCAAATCGCTGTCAAATTTGTGACCAAATCCTAACAACATAATTCGCCGTCGCCAATCTGCATAAGCCGTTGCCGTGTTAGGATACAATTTGCGGTTCTCCAACATGGCTTTGAAAGCGCGACAATACCACGCATTGCAAGAATTTTGAACAGAACCTGTAATATCCAATGGAGACGCATGACCGTGACAGCCCAGTTTACGATTGCCATAAGAAAATCCGTAAGAGCATGAATATCTGGTCGTTTCATCAACAATTCCGGCTTGTTGCGTTACCAAAGCGTTGGCTAATTTAAAAGTAGAGCCGGGCGGGTAAGATGCCGTTAATGCTCTGTTTAACAGCGGTTTATTGATAGTATCATAGAGCAAATCCAAAAAGTTTTTGTCTCTCATTTGTCCCTCAAGCATAGCCGGTGCATAAGAAGGAGCCGTTACCAATGCCAAAATTTCACCGCTTGACGGCTCAATTGCAACAATACTGCCTCTTTTGCCCTGCATCAACATTTCGCAATATTCTTGCAAAGATTTGTCTATTGATGCCCATAAATTGTGTCCTGCCACAGCCATTGTATCATATTGACCGTCTTTGTAAGAGCCTTGTTCGCGTCCCAAATTATCTTTGAGTATCATTCGCTTGCCTTTTTGACCTCTAAGAAGCGTTTCATAAGAGCGTTCTATGCCACTTTTGCCAATGTAATCGCCTCTGACGTAGTATTTATCTTCTTGCAAATCTTCTTGATTGACCTCTCTGATATATCCTAATGTATGTGCCGCTGCGGTGGTATGATAATACCTTGTAGTGCGTGGTATGTCGTAAAATCCTTTAAATTTATACAATTTTTCGGCTATTCTGGCATGAGTTGTGTCCGACATGGCATGTATAAATGGGGAAGGCAAAAAAGGATTATAAATGGCGGCTTTTTCTAACTTTTTGACCACTTCTTGCGGGGTAATCCCTAATATATTACACAATTCTATGGTATCAAAACTTTTTACATTTCGAGGCACAACAACCAAATCATACGCAATTACATTGTCTACCATTTTCTCGCCATGACGGTCAAAAATTAAACCTCTCGGTGGCACTTCGGTAACAATTCGAATAGCGTTCTCTTCGGCTATTCTATTCCATTTATTATCAACAACTTGTAAAAAAAACAAGCGCACACAATACAACAACGGAACACTCACAAATATTGTCAGTATCCACCATTGCCGTGTGGCATAGTTTTGTTGTGCCATATTACATCAGAACTTGCGAAGTCTGATAGTATCTACGAAATCACAGATAATTGTATGCGCTGTCAGACCAATATTGGACTTTTCGAGCATATAAATCGCGGCTTCAAAATATTTATCACAAATTTTGAGTATTTTGGTCTTAATATCCAACTCATCATAAATTTCCTTAATGATAGTAAATCTTTCATCAGGTTCTATCAATGGTGAGGCAAAAGTTTGTCTCAAAATTTTCTTTTGATTTTTATCCGCTAAATCGCAAGCATAGATGTAAGGATAGGTCTTTTTATTGGCTTTTATGTCGCCGCCGATAGGTTTTCCAAATTTTTCAGGATCTCCATAAACGTCTAACAAATCATCCTGAATCTGAAACGCTACCCCTAAATGAACACCAAAATCGTACAAATATTTCTGTACTCGCGGACCTGCACTGCCTAAAACACTACCTGCTTTGGCACAAGCCCCAAACAGTACGCCCGTTTTATATTCAATCATTTTTAAATAACGCTCAACCGTTACATTGGTTTGCGTTTCAAAATCCAAATCCATCTGTTGCCCTTCACAGATTTTTACTGTTGTTTTCAAAAACAAAGTCATCAAAGAAACCAATTGCTTATGTCTATATTTAAGCATTATTTCTGTGGCTTTGGCAAATAGCGTATCTCCTGCTAAAATGGCTACATTTGTACCCCATTGTTTGGCAACTGTTTCTTCACCTCTTCTCAATTCCGCATTATCCATAATGTCGTCATGTATAAGGGTGAAATTGTGCAACATTTCAAAAGCAACAGCAGCATCTAATGCCCCCGCTCTATCGCCACCAAGCACTTGTGTAATAAGTAGCAATAAATTTGGACGTATCCTTTTACCGTTTTGTCCCATAGCATACGCAATGGGTTTGTAAAGACTTTTAGGCTCTTCTTTGTCCCAGTCTAATTCTGTCTGCAAATAATTTGCGATTAGTGTATTATTATCATCCATAATACTAATTTTGTTTTTTTAATAAAGTGTAAATGTTATTGGCATACTAAATTCAACGCGTACGGCTTTGTTACGTTGTTTTCCGGGTTTCCATTTTGGCATCATTTTTGTAACGCGTATGGCTTCTTCGCACAAAGCGGGCGATTCTCCACGCAATACTTTAACATGTGTAATGGAGCCGTCTCTTTCAACAACAAATCCTACACGAATAGTACCTTCTTGATTTGTTTCCCTTGCAATTTTTGGATAAACAATGTTGTCTTTGAGAAATTTAATACGCGCTTCCTCACCGCCCGGAAATGCCGGCTCTTCTTCCACTACTTTAAAGATTTCCATCTCGTGGACTTCTTCTACTTTTGTGTCTTCTACAAAAACAATCTCATCAAATTTAGAAGACTCATCTGCCTCAGCATCAATGCTAAAATCTTCTACTTTGACATTGTCTTGCACAACATTGATAATTGTAGTGGCAACCGTCTGTTCGGGTGGCGGAGGTGCTACTTCTTTTTGCTGTTCTGTCTGCAAAATTTGCTCCTCAACCACAATTTGATTGCTCCCCGCAAATACAACTTCTTTCTCCTCCCCTGAATGATAAAATTCAAAGAAAGAAAACACTATTGCTTCCGCAATTAGCAGCCCAAAAAGGAAAAATATCGTCTTATTTTTTTCCAAGTCTGCTTTCCTCGACTTTTTAAGTTCCATATTATTAGCGTTTTATGTTTTATTATTCTAAAATTTAATGGTTCTGCAAATATACCATTTTTTTTTGAGAAAATCAACAATTTCCCTAAAAAAAGTGAAAAAAAAATGCTTTTTTTTTATAATTGATTGATATTCAAGATGTTATTTTTTTTATGCCTTTTTTCAATTAAAATTTAAGAAAATTTGCTGTTTTTTTTGCATTTTCGCACCAAAACGTTCTAAAATTTGGACAACTTTCAATTCTCAATTCTCAATTATTCTACTTTTTCGCATTTCACAATTTGTCTTTGTGTATCATCAATTACCATTGTCAAACAGATGGCGTTCGGGTATGGTTTAATGTATTCTTTTTCACGGATTTTTGTTTCTGCTTCGATGAGTTTTGCTTGCACGTCTTCTGCTTTGTTGGCAACTTTGATTTCGATAATAAAGAAATCTTTTTTGTATGCAAGCACTAAATCGGGGCGTCCTTTTGCCTGATGTACTTCTGCATGAACCACTAAACCACACCCTTGCAAAAATGAAAACAAACAACTGCGATATAACCATTCTTGCACAGGCAAACGCACTCCTTCAATCGAAATATTTTGCTCTGCTGCGCC
>JAISTU010000194.1 GCA_031272415.1 Bacteroidales bacterium
TATATTATATTTAAATTTCTGACAATAAGCATATTACGCATTGCATTCTCTTTAAAAAAGAGACACAACCATAACCTGCTTTTAATTTTTAATTGATAATTTTTAATTGCTCCCGATAAGGAGTGTGTAACTGCTTGATTATCAAGCAGTTGGGTGGGGGGGGGTAACTTGTAACTGTCTGATAATCAAGCAGTTATCGATTTCATAGTTTGCCTTTGCGCCCCATTTTCGCCCCCATAAATTGCTGTAAATCAATGATTTACACGCTTCTAAAAACGCACTCAAAGTGCCGATTTGACTTAAATTTGTCATGTTCTTATAAATCCTATACAACATATTTATATATATTTTTTTTAATCTCCATTTTCAATTCTAACAAAAATTTCACCTTGCCCTAAAACTTCCGACAAGCATTTTGCAAATATACCTTTTTTTTTTGAGAAAACGGTCAAAATGCGAAAAAAATCGTGTCCCATTTCCGATATTTCGTGTCCCATTTTTTCATCCTCCTTGATAATCAGCAAGTTACAAAGGCAAAAAATGACCCTAAAAAACCACTTTTTTTGATTTGTAATGTTTTTTTTATCAAAAACCTTACAAATTTTTGGTCATTTTATCTCTTTTTTGGTCTAAAAATGCAAAAAATGAAAGGTGAAAAAAAATTTTTTAACAAAAAGATGAGGTGATTTTTTTCTTACTTAACCGATGGGGATAGGCAGTTTTTTTATTTCACAAACAATATTTTTCCTGCTTTTTTTTCTTTTCCGTTGGCGTCGCAAACGAAGACAAAATAAACTCCTGTGGCGGCTTTATGACCATTGAAACAAATGCCATCCCATGCAGCACTGCCGCCGTTAGAACGTGTTCTGTATGCTATATTTCCTTGTGTATCAGTGATTTTTACTTCCGAATTTTCTTTTAATCCGTAAATGTTGATATAACCGTTATAATCAGGTCTGACAGGATTGGGAAAAATTTTGATTTCAGAATAATCTTCTTTTGGTAAAGTGGCTGTGTATCTGAAAGATATTAAGCCTTTATCGGTGCCAAAATATACTTCTCCTGTTTCGCCGTCTATACAAATGCTCAAAATATTGTTAGACAAAAGGGGGCTATTTTCGGTTGTAAAATGAAACAGTTCATCTTTTCCGTCTTCTGATAGCAAATAAACGCCGGAATTGTCTGTCCCTACCCATTTTCGATTGCCGGCATCAACGGTAATGCAATTTACTCTCAGCATACCGAGCAATAATTCTACCAAAGTATCTGTTTGATAGACATTTAAAATTTTTATGGGCTGTGGTTGAATAGAAGGATTGTCCAACAAACGGCTTGCAGAATAATACAATTTAATTCCTTTGTCGGTGCCAATCCAGATGGTACTACTGTCTCTATCTTCGGCTACACAATAAACAAATTGAAAGTTATCCGCCGGCTCAAGCGAAGTGAGGTTTAAATTCACACATCTATCGTCTGAAATTTGAGGTGTATTATTGGTAGAATAGAGCAATAATGATTTGCTTCTATTGAAAGTAATCCACAGCCAATTTCGGCTATCTACAAACAATTTTGTATCAAAAGCAGAATAAATTGAAGGCGATAAAAGTGAATGCGTAGGCATATACCATTGTCCGTCAGGCGTGAGCATATATAACGCATAATCAGTTTGATAGGAGGCAAACCAAAGATTGTTTTGTTTATCAAAAGTAATATCTAAGCCCGGCGTGCGTATAAAATCTACGGTAGAATCATAAGTATATACCGATTGAATGGGCGAATTATCAGAACTGTATATTTTCTCCACAACACCATCTTTTATTTTGATTAAACCCATTAAAAAACTTGCTGCATACATCAGCGAAGTATCGTACGGTGCCATGCGGACTTTGAGCAGGTCAAAATAACTTCTTTTTTGATTGTGTTTCATTTGTTCCCAATTATTGCCCCTTCGTGCAGACACAAATTCGGGCACCCAGCGGGGCACAATACCGTCTATTGAGCCATGCGTTACCACCAATTTTGATTTTTGCCAATCCATTGACGAAATGGCGTCCGCCTCCGGTCCTTGCAAAGACACCGTTTCTGCATAATCCCACTCCGTTCCATGCAATAAACCTCCGGAATAACCGGACATATAATATTCTCCATTTTCAGCCCTAATAGCGGCAGTATATTCATACCCCCAGTATTTTTGCAAAAATATAAATGACTGTAAAACAGTGTCATAAGTGTAATAATAAAGCATATTTGAATCTGCAACTATCCAATTGGAAAAACAGGAACGAATGTAACGAGTATAAATGGATAATCTATTATCTTTTGTAAATAACTGATTTTGAGGCGAGTATAAATATATATAACCGGTTTTTTCCCTATTTACCCCTGCAAGTGTATCTGATTTTAACAGAAATAACTGATTTTGAAAGTTTTCCAAAGATAAAAATTGTCCCTCCGACAAATTGTTGGTAAAAACGGTATCCCATGATGAAAAATCTCTGATAAAGCGATTATTTAAAGATGTTTTGAAAATCAAACTATCCGTCATGGCAAAAATGGTGTCGTTTAAAAAGCATATATCTTTGATAATGTGAGACTTATTGTTAATCGAAGAAAACCATGTTTCCTTAATGACCTGTTTTTTCAAATTCAATACCACAATTCCAAATCCGCAAGCAAGATAAGCCTCATTGTCCCTGCAAGTAATGCTGTAAATGTTTTTATCACCGCTGATTTGCTTGGTGTAAATATCGGAAATATTGGCTGTAAAACCGTGATTATAAAGGTCAATATTGCCATTTGTGTAAGCAATTACAAGCGTTTTGATTGTTCTGTTGGCACCAATGCACGCAATTGAAACATCATGTAAGCCAGACACTTTATCCAATCTATGTATGGAGTTGTCGTCCATATCCAAACGGACAATAGTGTTTTCAGTGGCATAAAACACATTATTATCAATCACATCAATATCTTTTCCGTTTGTATAATTATGATGTGTTTGCCATCCCCCAACTTCTAACTGGTATTGCGCCCCACAAAACGGCACAAAAAATAAACACAATAGAATAATACCTACAACTTTTTTCATATTTTTATTTAACGCAAAAAAATCAATTTTAGTATAAAATGGGATGAAATTTTGTCTGAACCTTGCCCAGAGTGTAGAGTGTAGAGTGTAGA
>JAISTU010000213.1 GCA_031272415.1 Bacteroidales bacterium
ACCCATACTTCTCCGCCACCTTTTGTCTCTACCGTGTCAATCATTGCCTGCAAATCAGGTGAAGCGTTATCCCATTTATCCCCAGTCTGTGTTCCTCGACCACCAGGATATACATATCTTATTAACTGTGCATTAACATTGATGTTAATCATCATTCCTAAAAGCAGTACTAATACTGCAACTTTCTGTAAAAAATCTGTTCTTTTCATGATTCTTATCTTTTAATTATTTATTTAAATTTACCCATTATAACGTAATAATTTCTTATTTATTGTTTTTTTATTATAAAAGTTTTTCTGTCATTAAAAATGTGTCTCTCATTTGCAATGTGTCTACGTTTTTCACATAAAATTCCACATATATGGCATCTATAGAAAAAACATTCTCTTTTTTACTATAGACCATGTGTGCTTTTCCATAAATAGACGATGGATACTCTTTTGCATAAGAGATAAATTTTAAACTATATGGTATCGATTTATCGGCTACAAATACTGCCGAATCATATTGTGTTCCCAGCCAAATATATGGTGCACAAGTCAATGCACATAGATTCGTGTCATTTTTAACAAATTCAATTGTATCCGGAGTATAATTGGGGCGGAGCGGGTAAGTTCTTACATATTTTCCCAGCAATTTATTCACCCTCACAATTGCCTCTCTTTTGGTTTGGACAATTTTGCCATCGCTCTCTTCGACTTTGTAGATGAGCATTTTGCGTCCTACTTCGTCCAAGCCTTCAATGACAATCCCTTCGGTAATCTGCTTGCCTTGTCCGTTTTTAATCACAACTCCTTGCATTGCTTTTGCCGAATCTCCCAAATCCAATACCAAAACCGTATCCTCATACGGCAAAGAAATTCTAATATTTTTCCCATTGCCTGTCTCTTCTTCCTGCTTTTTACAGCCATCTACTGCAACCATTATCGTTGCTAATCCAATTACTACTAATGCTAATTTTTTCATTTTTATTCTGCTTTAATTTATTGATATTCAATATTTTACGATAGTATTTTTTATTTTTACAAAACATTTTCTACATATATGATACAAAAAGTTCTCATTTCGTTGCCTCAAAAATGAAAAAAAAGTTTTAAAATATTGAAAATGAGAGAGTTAGTGAAGAGATTAAACCAAATATTTTTGCACGAAAAAAAACCCTTTTTGCAAAGGGTTAAAAAGTAATTTAAAATGAATGTTTTTACAATGTTTCAAAAACTATTGCCCTAATAATTGTTGGTATTGGGCAGCGTCTAAGAGTTCGTTAAGTTCAGCAGGATTGGCAATTTTTACTTTAATAATCCAGCCTTCACCGTAAGCGTCTTTGTTTATCAGAGCAGGGTCTGTGTCCAAAGCAACATTGCTTTCCAACACCTCGCCTCCTACCGGCATAAACATATCTGATACTGTTTTAACGGCTTCTATTGAACCGAAAACTTCCTCACGCTCTAAACTTGAGCCAACAGAAGGCACATCAACATAAACAATGTCGCCCAACTCATGCTGTGCAAAATCTGTAACGCCAACATAAGCGTTTTCCCCTTCTACTCTAATCCATTCATGGTCTTTTGTATACCTGAGATTCTCTAATACTTTCATTTATATACTATTTATTTTTGTTATATAACTAATTTTCAACTATTTAATGATATTTTTGTAACTCCTACAAAAAAAAATTTAACCTTTTACAAAATTACACTTTTTTTTGAGAAAAATAATAAAATGAAAAAAAAGTTAATATTAAAAAAAACTCCGAAGTTCGCTAAGTAGTTTTTTTTCTTAACGAACCCCGAAGTGATGTTATACTTTTTTTTTTTTTTTATTTTAAAATCAGCCTCATACCTGCATACCCCATAATACCTGTAATGGGTCCCCAAATCATGGATGCATCAAAATATTGTCCAAAAGGATTTTGAGGGTCAAGAATGGGATTTTTTTGCGTGTAATTGGTAAAATTTTCTACTCCCAAATAAATTTCAACTATACGGAACTTCTTGGTAATCTGTGCATTAAATGTAAAAAATGCAGGAGAAGTTGCTGCTAATTGCCATGCATTAGGGTCTGTTTTTGTGTTAGGCAGCCTCTGTTTTCCATGAAATTGTGCCGTCAAATTAAACTTCCATTTATCAAATTTGGTAGAATAATTGAGGTTCAAAATGGCTTTATGTCGGCTCATAAACGGTTTTTCTTGCAGTTTTCCGTTCACCGTTTCTTGCACAAAATTAAATCGGTAGGCAGCCGTAATTTCAAAGCCTCTGAATGGATTTATAATCAATTCAGCCTGAGCCGAATGTGAATAAGACAGACCTGTTAAATTATAAAAATACACCGAATGCACATTTTGGTCTATATCGGTAATAACCTGATTAACAAAACGGGTATAAAAATAATCCACAATAAGCGTATTTTCTTTGCCTTTGATATGAAAAGACTGCGTAAAACTTACGCCTGCGTTCCATGCTTCTTCGGCTTTCAATTTTTCGGTGATAACAAATTGGCGATTGCTGGTCATAAGTGCCGTATTTTCAATGAAAATGTTTGCACTTCTATAGCCTTTTCCTGCCGTGAGGCGTGCCGATGCACCTTTTCCCATTTCCCATTTGGCATGAAATCTGGGCGTCCAAAATAGTCCATAATAAGTGTTGTAATCTGCACGAATTCCGACAGTTGCAATAAATTTTTCATCCAAAATAAAACTGTACTGAGTGAAAATACCCGGCACAATTTCCATGCGATTGAAGGCACTATCGTTGAACATTTCAGCATAATTATCTATCTGAAAACTTGCTCCTGCATCAATTTTATGCCGATTTTTTTTATCCAAAAAGTTTTCGTAATACGCATTTGCATAACCACTTAACTGCCTGCTATTGAATTGATTAAGACCATAAAAAGCATTAAATTGATGAAACGTAAAAGATGCAATTGTACCTATACTTTCGTTATTTCCTTTCAATAAAATACCGTTTTTGGATATAATATTTAAGCGATGATTATCCACGCCAATTCCATAATGATTGGATGTCAATTTGTCTTTGTTTTTGTTGAAATCCATTTGACCGCCCGTGCGGGTGTCATAAAGGTAAGAAAGCATTGTCCTGCCTTCCATTTTACCTTCAATATCATAATCCCAGCGGTTCATCAGATGAGCCTGCGTACTGAGTGGTTTATCCATAAAACCGTCCTTGTTAAAATCCATTTTCATGGGCTGATTTTCAAAGTGAAACAACACCATTCCACTGTTGGATTCATTGACATTAAAGCGTGTATTGAGATTGAGTTCCGATTTAAGTTCTGAATTAAAAAACAGATTCAAAAACAATTTTTCTTTGTTAGTTTCGGGCTTTTTGTATTGAATATCAATTTGTCCGCTAATGGATTCATAACCATTTAATACAGAAGCAGTTCCTTTTGAAATATTAATGGATTCCATCCACGAACCGGGTACAAACATCAATCCAAACGGAATAGATAGCCCGCGAATATAAGGTGTATTTTCAAGCATCAATTGATTATAGACACCCGCCAAGCCTAACATCTGAATTTGTTTTGCCCCTGTTATTGCATCCGAATAGGACACATCAACGGCAGCCGTACTTTCAAAACTTTCGGAAAGATTGCAACAAGCGGCTCTACGCAAGCCTTCTGTCGTAATAACTTGTGTAAGAATAGGTTTGCTCGAAATGTAAGTCCCTTCGGCAGCCGTTATAGTTACGCCCACTATCTCCCGCGAAGAAGTCATGATGATGCGAATGTCATTGTCGCCTTTTTTGACCAAAATAGTGTCCGCTTGATAGCCTACATATCTGACAATCAATTTGTTATTGTCTTTTATGTAGGGTAACGAAAACTGCCCCGAATCGTTAGTAACAGTGCCAATTGTTGTACCTTGCCATAAAAGGGTTGCCCCCAGCAAAGGCTCTAATTTCCTTTCCGTATTGTACTCATACACAGTGCCTTGTATATTTTGTCCAAAAATTGTTGTCCCCACAAGGCTAAAAAGACAAATTTTTATTATGTTTTTTACTTTCATTCTAATTTTCTTATTTTAGTGTTACAATTAATTGAATTTAAATATTTTAAGTAAAACGGCAACTTGCCGAAAAAAAAATGATTTAATTCAAATTTAACCGTAAACTACAAGAGAATGAATGAAATACAAGAATTTTTTTTCACCTGCCGACGTGTCCGAGCGAGGAAAATGATTTTCTAAATAAGAAAAAATGTTCGCAATTTCCATTTCCTGCTCTACAACAGGAGCAAATAAAAAACAAATAGAAAATTGCTTAAAAATTGACTTATCAAATGCGACCGACAAATAGGCTGATTTGATTTTGTAAAATTTGTATTCAATTTTGCAACATTTTTGGTGATGAGAGGTTATTTTTTTTACTTTTTTTGTTATTTTTTTTGCAGGACAACAGGTCTCACCGGAGCAACAAGCATCCATAGACTTTTCTTGTGGCTCTGCCAAAACGCTTGTACAATCCGATTTTTCTTCATCAGAACAGCAATCTTGCTTTGAAAAAGCCCACCAATCAGCCTTTTTGCAGTGATAACATTGATGTACAAAAAAACCAATGCCACAACTATATACTACAAATACAACCAATATAAACCAACTTGTAATTTTTTCCAAATAATTCATACTGCAAAAAAAAATATTCCTTTTTACAAAGATACACATTTTTGCTAATTAAAAATTAAAAACTTTTTTTTTCAACTCTCAACTTTTTTGCATTTTGGAATAAAAATATTATACCAAAGTGTAATAAAAAAAATCCATGGAATGAATAGTATAACGTTAAAATCATTTTGGTATTACAATCACCACTAAACCCTAAAAAACACAGAAAATAAAGAAAAAGGCTGCCACCGAAGCAACAGCCTTGAATTTTGATATTACTCTTCCTCTATTTCAGCAGGAGGATTTTTCTTCTTTTTAGATGTAAATTTAAACTCTATCCCGACTCGTGCCGTATAATAACTTTCAACAATCTCTGGAAAATACGAATATTGTCCAGCCATAAACTCTGCATACAAACCAAACAAATTCCAAAAATATACACCTCCACCTACACCAGCACCATAGATTTGGCGATAACGATTGGGTAAATTGTGTATTACAAAAGATTGTCCTGTTCCATTACTACTAACATTTGCCCAAGTAAGCCAAAATTCTGAGTTATTTATCAGGTATGCACCTCCGTACTTTGCAGTTAAATATAATTCCCATCTGCAATTTTTATTTTTTACCCAAAAAGGTAACAAATGCACATTCGCATTTATACCAAAAACAGGTGCAAATGAATGTATAAATCCCAAAGTATTGTCATGCCCTTTTGCAAGCATTTTCTGTTCATAAATATCATCGTAATAACGGATATATCCGATATATCCTCCCACTTCTAACCAATCTAATACACCGTAGTTACATTCTGCACGTATATTTAATTTCGCTTGGAGAGGGTGTGGGGGGATATTATCCGATTCCATCAATGGATGATTAGGAGCATTTGTCCTATTATACGAGAAACTTAATTTGGTATTCCAACGATTTTTAATAGAAAATTTATTGCTTTTACATTCTTCGCTCTCCTGTGAATATACAGGTAATGACGACAACCCGGTAAACAATAACAAAATAATAAATAATGGGTGCTTTGGCTTCATAATATTACTATTTAATAATCAAATGAACATGATGCGGTAGCTACCCAAATGCTTCCTTTTAAATTATAAATAGAAGACCACGACAGTTTCATCTTTACCCCCGAAGCATAAAAAGGGAACTGCGACCGTTTAAAAAAAACTTCGTTGCTGTGAGACCACTCAGCTTTAGATGATTTGTATACTTCTGTTTTACTATATATCGTATCGTCATGTAGAGTCTCAAAACAAAAATCTGAATTCAACGTTCTTTTACAACAAACCCACACACATTTTTTGCATCCTCGCCATTCGGCAAATACACTATAAGAAGATTTTGCACTGTACGTCCAATACGTTTCTTCTTGCGTTCTGCAATAAAAATTTCCAACTACTCTTACACGGTCGTCTGGATTTGCTATTATGTGGCTATTAATCGTATTATCAGATGCCACATTTTCTATTGAGAAACGCCCAAAAGTTCCATTTAGCCGTCCACTGCATCTATTGTTGGCAGATTTATAATAGGTACTTTCCGAAGAATTGGAGCTCTCTTTTATGAATACATCTTTTATCTTGCCTCCACATTTTTGCGTTTTTGCAAACACATGTATAGAGTCTACACTTGCCGTATCTTCAATCACTTCGAGGATGTAGTCAATATTTGCTTCTGTAATAGCGTACAAATCGCTTGCGTTTCCAATGGATGTATAGAGAACCGCACCATCAAAAACTTTGAAAATGTTGTCACCTACTTTAAACATCTTATCTTCGTTCATTACATAGCGAAATTGACTGTTCCAATACTTCGGAAGAAATTCATACTCTTCTTCACCGCTTTCGGTAATACTTGAGCATAAAGTCAAATATTCCGGATGCAGCGAAACGTATGCTTGTGCATCCTCCGAAGTGAATTCAACATCAGCGTCATTCATTTCTTCAGCACCCAATTCACAGGAATAGCCCATTGATGTGCCAACATCTTTAAGAATTTGCCGATAAATTGAATCCGAAATGCGTCCAAATGATTCAAAACCGATTTGCATTTCATGATTTCGCAATTCGGTTTCGTCCATATTAGATACACTTTCCACTTCTTCAAATAACGCATCGTAATCTGAAAAAGTTCGCATGCTACTCGAATTTTTCCATAAACGAGTTACAGAACCTTTATCCGAGGCATCTTTCTTGCAAGCGTACAAAACAATCATGCTTGCTACTGCCATACTTAGGGCTATGGTTGCCACTGTTATATACATTTTCGTTTTTGCTATTTTACTAAACATATTTAAATTATTTTTTTGCTTCCTCACCGCACT
>JAISTU010000198.1 GCA_031272415.1 Bacteroidales bacterium
CACACTTTCAAAGGGCGACCGGACTTGGTAATTTCGTATCGCGGTTCAACTTTTATTATTGAATTTAAAGTGGCATTCAAAACCGACAATATAGAAGCAAAACTCACCGAAGCAGAAACGCAAATCCGTGAAAAAGAGTACATTAAACCCTATCCTAACGCAATTTGTTTGGCAATGGTGATTGATGACACACAAAGGCAAATTGTGAAATGTGAAGAGGTGGAATAATTGAGAATTGAGAATTGAGAATTTTTCCCAAATTTTAGAACGTTTTTTATGCGAAAATGCAAAAAAATCTCTACACTCTCTCCCAAAAAATCTTCTCAAAAATTACAATTTTTTATTTTTATTTACGTTTTTATTTGTTATATAAATTATTAAAAAAAAAAGACATTCTTTTGCATAAAGTTTTATATAAAACTATGATATACAGACTGTTAATTGCAGTGATGGTGGGCGTGTCAGCAGGTTTTTTTCCGCTGTTACAGGCTCAAAGTATTGGTATTGACTCAACTCAAACAGCAACAGATAGTTTGCACAAAGATAGTGTAAAGATAAGTGCGGACTCTTTGGAAATTGCTGTAAATGACTCATTATCTGCACAAAACGACAGTTTAAATATTGATAGTTCAGCCGTTTTTAAGACAGCAAAAAATGCAATTGATGCAATTATTACTTATTCGGCGGAAGATTCGGTTACTTTTGACATCAAATTATCAATGGCATATCTGCATGACAGTTGCAATTTGGAGTATGAAGATTCTAAATTGTATTCCGATTATGTAGAGATTGACTTTGAAAAGCGGGAATTGTATGCCAAAGGAGTTGCGGATACAGCCGAAAATTTGGCAGGGACGCCCGTTTTTAAGCAAGGGAGTTATGAAATTAAATCGGAGGAGTTACGGTACAATTTCAACTCAAAGAAAGGCTTGATTTACAAAGTAATAACACAAGAAGGAGAAAGTTATTTACATGGTGCTATTGTCAAAAAAAATGCTGACAATACAAGTTTTATCCGTCATGGAAAATATACAACTTGCAATTTGACGCATCCGCATTTTGAGATAGATTTCGGCAAAGCGAAGGTGATTCCAAATGATAAAATAGTTACGGGACCTTTATATTTGCGGGTGGCGGATATACCTGTGCCGTTGGGGTTGCCGTTTGGTATTTTTCCCAATACTCAAAAGCAAAAAAACGGCTTTTTGATGCCCAATGATTACGGCGTAGAAGAACAGAGAGATATGGGCTTGTTTATCAAGGGATTAGGCTATTATTTTTCCGTAAAAGACAGAATAGATTTTGCTATCACGGCGACCATTTACACAAGGGGAGCATTTGGGTTAAATTGGAAATCAAATTATGTAAAAAGGTACAAATTTAATGGAAATTTTGAATTAGAATACCTTTTCACCCCAAAAGGAGAGCGAAAAACAGAAAATTTTTATGTCGCGCATGAATTTAAAGTTGTTTTACAGCACAATCAGGATGCCAAAGCACATCCGCGAAATCGTTTTTCGGCAAATATTAACTTTCGCACTTCGGATGCCCCTACAACGGCAATGGCTTCTTATGAAGACATTACAAACAATCACTCCGAATCTTCGGTCAGTTTTACAACTTCGTGGGGAAATTTGTTTAATTTTGGTATCAATGCGGACATAAGGCAAGATTTTCAAAATATTACAGACTCCGCTCGCCGAAATGAACGCAATCAATTCACACTTTCTTTGCCCAATATTAACTTCAATATCAGTCAGTTTTACCCTTTTAGAAGAAAAAAAGTAGTGGGCAAATTGCGTTTTTGGGAAAATATTTCCATGCAATATACATTGGATATTAAAGATAATATGTTTTATTCTTATGACAGTGCTTTGATTACGTCATTAAAAAGTCGTGCCCCGCAGTTCAATATAGGTGTAAATCATGTAATTCCACTCAAAAGCACTATCAAAATTTTCAAACATCTTTCGTGGGAAAATTCAGTTTCATTGACCGAATCTTGGTCATTTAAAGGCATTCACAAAACGTGGTACAAAGACACCAACGGTTATGGCAAAACGTCAATAGATACCAATTGGGGATTTTGGGCAGCACATAACCTTTCTATCAGTAGCAGTTTATCCACCACTTTGTATGGCATGTGGAGTCTCAAAAAAGGTCGCGTACAAGCATTCAGACACACATTAACGCCTTCTGTATCATTTAGTTACAGACCGGGTGTCAATAAAAAGTTATACAACACTTATTACGACTCCATTCGCTCCCAAAACTACCCTTTACAAGGCGGTGAGGTACGATATTCTGTATTGGAAGGCGTGAGCATGTTTGGCATTCCTGCCTATAAAACGTCTGCTTCTATTAATTTTTCAATCAGTAATCGCTTGGAAGTCAAAGTAAAACCTAAAAATGAAGGGGAAAGTATGAAAAAAATTACCTTGCTTGAAAGTTTCTCATTATCAACATCTTATGACTTTGCAGCAGACTCCTTAAAATGGCAACCACTTTCACTTTCTGCACGAACTTTGTTGTTTAAAATTATCAATGTCGCTATGAGTATGAATTTTGACCCCTATTGCATTCAAAGGATTGATAGTAATAGTGCCGTCAGAGTTAATAAATTGGAAATCAAAGAAAACCATCGATTGTTTAGATTTTCAAGCATGAGTTGGGATGTAAGTTTTGGATTGACGCTTAACCCTGAATTTTTCCGTAGTAAAAACAAATCCGGCGAGAAAAAAGAAGTTGAATCGCCCAGCAAATTTGGGAATTGGAACATTTCTATTTCCTACGTTTTGGCATATAATATGAACGATAATTATTACTATTATCTCTATCATGACCGCCGAAATGACACCGTTTTTCTAAAATATAACAAAAACATTACTACTTCTGTGAGCGTGCAAGGTGATATTGAGATTACACCAAAGTGGAAAATCGGCTTTCGGACAGGCTATGATTTTATTAATAAAACCATTTCTTTTTCTGAATTTGAAATCGAAAGAGACCTGCATTGCTGGAAAATGGGCATCAAATGGCGTCCTTTTGGCACCTATCGCGGTTTTGAGTTCAACATCCAAGCCAAAGCCAATATTCTCAAAGATGCAAAATATAGCAGAAAAAAGAATTATTCGGAATAAATTACAAAGACCGCAAAATAGCGAAAAATGGAGAGTGTTTTTTCGCCTTTCACCCCCCTTTTTTTTGGCAAGGCATACCATTTTCCCTACAACAACTCTACGCTATCGAAACAACTTTCAACTTTTCAGCGACTGCTTGTCCGAGTGCAAAACATTGTTTTTCTTTGTCTTGCGAAAGTGCATGTTTATTTTCCACCGTTGGAGAAACCATTTGCCAATTCAACTTTTGAGCCAATTGAGTGAGAATATTCACCGCATTGCCATGCCAAGAGTATGAACCAAAACATGAATATACTTTGTTTTTAATACCCCTATGCTCAATTTGATGTACCAAAGTTTCTATAAGCGGAAACAGTTCAGTATTGTAGGTCGGACTGCCGATAATAAGTCCATTGTATTGAAAAATATCCGACAATATAAAAGAAGTATCCGTCTTTGAAACGTTGTAAATAATAGCATCTTTTACGCCACCGGCAATAACACCTTCACAAACAGCCTCCGCCATTTGCATTGTATGTCCGTACATACTGCCATACGCAATCACAACGCCCTCTTTTTGAGCCTCATACTTACTCCATTTATCGTACAAAGAGACCACTTTTGCAATTTCTTTTTGCCAAACAGGTCCATGTGTTGAACAAATAAATGAGATAGGCAATGCAGACAATTTTTTGAGAGCCGCTTGCGTAGGAGCACCATATTTTCCTACAATGCAAGCATAATAACGCCGCATTTCATCCCAATATTTATCCGTATTAAGTTGAGTATCCATAAAACCGCCATCATTTGTGCCAAAAGTACCAAAAGCATCAGCAGAGAACAAAATTTGCGTTTTTTGCTCATAAGTAACCATCACTTCGGGCCAATGCACCATTGGTGCCATAAAAAACGAAAGTTGATGTTCTCCTAACGAAATACTATCGCCTTCTTTGACCGTATGTATCTGATTATCAATGCCAAAATAACCTTTTAACATTTCAAACGTTTTAACATTCCCTACTATTTTTACATTAGGATATTTTTGACACACAAAACCGATAGAGCCTGCATGGTCGGGCTCCATGTGATTGATAATCAAATAATCAAGTGGTTTTCCTTGTAAAATATATTCTACATTTGCCAAAAATTGACCCACAAAATGAACATCTACCGTATCAATGAGTGCCGTTTGAACATCATTTATCAAATAGGAATTATACGCAACTCCCTGTGGCAGAGGTAAATAATTCTCAAAAAGTGTTTTCTCTCTATCATTTACCCCTACATAAAAAATATTTTCTACTATCTTTTTTTTACTACTGCTCATATTATTACACAAATATTACTTTAAAACAATTTTTTTGCTTTAAAGTTGATTCTTTTTTTTTTGTTTGAAAAAAAGAGTTGCCTTCAAATTCGTGTCACAGATGTGATATGATTAAAATAGCAATTAAACTTAAAATCAAGATTACTTACAAATAATATTAGTTTCAATATTAAAAGCGACATGATTTTGAAAGCAACCGTATCACAAATCTTTATTCCATTACTTCAAATTGGTCTTTTGAGACGCCACACAACGGACAAGTCCAGTCGTCAGGTATATCTTCAAAAGCCGTACCGGGGGCGATGCCTCCGTCGGGGTCACCAACTGCGGGGTCATATACATACCCGCACACTACGCATACATATTTCATATTATTTTTACTTTATTGTTTTTGATTTAAAAAATCCTTTACTTGGTCGGTAGGCACAATGGTTTCTTGGAATGTATATGCACCTGTTTTTGCAGAGCGTTCCATCCTAATTACCTTTGCAAAGTCCTTACCTGTTGATTTCTTTAATGTTGCAACTACTTTCTTTGCCATATCTAATCAATTATTTAATTTCTTTATGAACTGTTACTTTTTTTAAATAGGGATTGTACTTTTTCAACTCTAAACGGTCTGGGGTATTTTTACGATTTTTTACCGTAATATATCTTGACATACCCGCAACACCGGACGTTTTTTGCTCCGTACATTCCAAAATTATCTGCTGTCTTGCTTCCTTATTCTTTTTTGCCATCTTCTTTTGTTATATGATTAAAAAAAATTACTAAAATACAAAGATACACTTTTTTTGCAATAAATTCTTAAAATCACAAAAAAATGTTGTTTTTATTTTTCCTTTTTTTTATGCTCAACTTTGACTTAATTTATCTGTAATTCGCTCAAAATCAGCATCCGACTTAAAAGTAATTTGAATTTTACCTTTCCCTTTGGCAGTACGACTAATTTCTATTTCCGTATCAAAAATATTTCTCAACTGCTTTTTTACATTTTGAAAATGAATAGGCAAATTCACTTTTGTAGGGACAGTTTTTTCTTCTTTATTGCTTAATTGTCGCATAAGGGCTTCCACTTGTCGCACAGACATATCTTCGGAAAGTATTTTTTGCATAATTTCCACTTGTTGAGCCTCATCATCTATGGTCGCCAACATTTTGGCATGCCCCATTGTCAATTGATTTTCACAAATGGCTTTTTGTACTGTCGGGCATAATTTAAGCAATCGTAAATAGTTGGTAATCAGTGTTCTACTTTTAGAAACTTTTTCTGCCAAATCTTCTTGTCTTATGTCGCATTCACTAATCAACCTTTGGAAAGAGAGTGCAATTTCAATCGGATTGAGGTCGCTGCGCTGAATGTTTTCAATCAATCCCATTTCCAACATTTGCAAATCATCCGCCGTGCGAATGTATGCCGTAATTTGGGTCAATCCTGCCATTTTGGACGCCCGCAAACGTCGTTCACCTGCAATAAGTTGATAATGACCATTTTCTATTTTTCTAACAGTAATGGGCTGAATAAGACCTACATTTTTGATAGAATCCGACAACTCTTGCAATGCTTGTACCTCAAATTCAGTACGTGGCTGCCACGGATTTGCCTCTATGGTATCAATATCAATAGCCGTCAAATCTGCCTCTTTGATACGACTGGGCGAATCGGAGGTAATAATATCTTTGGAAGGCTGCTTGTAACCCTCTCCTAATAAAGCATCTAAACCTTGTCCTAAGCCTCTTTTCTTTGTTTGTTTTTCGGGCATAATATTTTATTTCTTCTTTTTGTTTGTGTTTTGTTTTGCTTCTTTTTTATCGGGATTATCCGGTTGATTTTTTTCAATAATTTCCCTTGCCAAATTGAGATAATTGACGGCACCTTTTGAGGAAGCATCATACAATATAACAGGTTTTTGAAAACTTGGCGCCTCCGACAAACGTACATTTCTGAAAATTACTGTCTCAAAAACCAATTGTTTAAAATGTAATTGAACATCTTCCACTACCTGATTGCTCAACCGTGTGCGATTGTCGTACATGGTTAATAAAATACCTTCAATATTGAGGTTATTGTTGAGATTTGACTGCACAATTTTAATAGTATTGAGCAATTTACCCAATCCTTCCAACGCAAAATATTCACATTGAACGGGTATTAAAACCGTATTGGCAGCCGTGAGCGCATTGAGCGTAATTAAACCCAAAGAAGGAGCGCAGTCAATAAGAATGTATTCATAATTATCAACTATCGGCGTCAAAACGTCCTTCATCATAAATTCTCTATTAGGCATATCCACCATTTCCAATTCAGCCCCTACTAAATCAATATGAGCAGGAATAATATCCAATTTAGGCACTTCTGTTGGGCGTATTGCTGCTTCTACTTTGGCTTCTCCAATCATTACCTCATAAATACTTGTTTCCTTTTTGCGTGGGTCAAGTCCCAAGCCGGAGGAAGTATTTGCCTGCGGGTCTGCATCTATCACCAATGTACGATGTTCAAGCACTGCCAAAGATGCTGCCAAATTGATGGCGGTTGTGGTCTTCCCCACTCCACCTTTTTGATTTGCTATTGCGATTATCTTTCCCATCTATTTACTTTTTTTCTTAATAAATTTATAAAATGCAAAGATACACAAATTTCTCAATTAAAAATTAAAAATTAAAAATGTAGATTAGAGTGTAGGGTATAGTGTGTAGCGTGTAGGGATTTGATTATCAAATATTTACCTACAATCTCTTAATTTTTATTTTTTAATTGAATCTATCCGCTTTCAACTTTCAGCCAAATAGACTTTATATTTTTCCATCTTTTCTATGGTGATAGTTTTTATAAACTCTTCTTTTTCACGATTTTGTGAATTGGCTAATTGAATAAAAATATGTGCAGAATGAACAAAACAGTCGCAACGCGTGGCATCTATGAGCAATAAATACCCAAAAATGATATTGGCTGCCGTTTCCACCAAACGTCTTGCCAGAAGGTCATATAACTCACTGTTATTGAAATCTTTAGCCGTTTGACAAATCTGTTCATGGCGACTTGTCATATCCAAAAGTTGCATTTTTAGTGGTTGCAAATCATCGCTAATTGTCTGATTTTCATACTCTTTAATGCGGTTAAGATAAATGCCGCTACTTACAGAGCGAATAGCCGCCACCACTTGCAATTGAGAAGTGCCTTCGTAAATGGACGTAATGCGGGCATCGCGATACATGCGTTCAACAGGAAAATCTTGCATATAGCCCGTGCCTCCGTGTATTTGGATAGCATCGTAAGTAATCTGATTGCTGTATTCGCTTGCCATCAATTTCAACATGGGTGTAAATGCATCTGCAAGTCGCTGATATTGTTTTAATTCCGTTCTTTCTTCGGGTGTAAGAGTGCGTTTGCGAGCAATATCTTCGTACAATTTTTGCATATCCACAAAACGGCTTGTTTCATAAAGCATTGAGCGCATTGCATCCAATTTAGCCTTCATATTCCCCAACAATTCCAAAACGGCGGGAAATTGTATAATCGGTTTGCCAAATTGTTCTCTTTCGTGTGCATATTTTAGCGCTTCTCTATAAGCGGCTTCAGAAATACCGACCGATTGAGCCCCAACGCCCAAACGGGCACTGTTCATAAGCCCCATGACATAACGAATTAAGCCAAAACGCTCATCCCCAATCAATTGTGCAGGCGCATTATTAAACACCAATTCGCATGTTGGGGAGCCTTTGATGCCTAATTTATGCTCAATTCGCCTCACTGTAACGGCTTTATCTTTTCTGTCATACAAAAAAAGCGACAGTCCGCGTGCATCTTTTGAGTCTTCTTCCGAGCGGGCAAGCACCAATTTTATATCAGCATCTCCATTGGTAATGAAACGTTTAACCCCATTGAGTCGCCAACAATTGTTTGCCTCATCATGCGTTGCTTTCAATTGAACGGCTTGCAAATCCGAGCCTGCCTCCGGCTCTGTTAAGTCCATTGAGCATGTAAAGCCTTGATTGATTAGCGGTAAATATTTGTCTTTGAGTTCATTAGACGCATATTCATAAATCGTTTCAGCACAATCCTGCAATCCCCAAATGTTGGAAAAACCTGCATCGCCTCTGGAGACAATCTCCGCCGCCATAACGTAAGGAACTATCGGAAAATTTAAACCTCCGTATTGCCGTGGCAACGCAATGCCATAAACACCCGCATCCACCAAAGATTGATGATTTTCCTGTGTCCCGCGTGCGTAAATTACTTCTCCATTGACCACCTTTGGACCTTCTAAATCAACACTTTCCGCATTGGCAAACAATACCTGCGCACTGATTTCACCTATAATATCCAAAACTTGCTCATAAGAGTCAATCGCATCCTCAAAATTGACAGGTGCTGTATCAAATTGTTCTCTTTGTGTATATTTTTCCTCTTTTAACTCCGCAATGCGTTTCATTAACGGATGTTCAAGATGAAATTTTAATGATGTATTATCTGAAAAAAAGTTGGACATATTTCTTAATTTTTGAATGATTATTTATTGTGTTTTTTATAATATTGAATAAATTTTGGTAATATTTGCATCACATCGCCAATAATTACATAATCGGCAATGGCGTTTAAGGGCGCATTGGGGTCGGTATTGATGCTGATAATTTTTGCTGATTGTTCCATGCCTGCACGGTGTTGTACAGAGCCGGAAATACCGCAAGCGATATACAATTTAGGGCGAACTGTAACGCCTGTTTGTCCGATTTGCCGCTCATGTTCGCAAAAATCGGCATCTACTGCCGCACGTGTTGCCCCCACTTCTGCTCCCAAAGTTTGTGCGAAAGCATACAAAGTCTCAAAATTGCTTTTGCTGCCCATTCCATAACCGCCGGCAACAATAATTTGAGCCCCTTTGAGATTGACTTTTGGTTTCTCAATATTGCGAGAAATTATTTTTATAACTTCTTCTATATCAGTTAATTGTGAAATGTCTATGGCTTGCAATTTAGGTTGATTTGGAGTAGGTGTCGGTTCTAATTTCATAACACCTTCTCTAACGGTCGCCATTTGCGGACGAGTTTGCGGATTGATAATGGTTGCAATGATATTTCCTCCAAATGCAGGGCGAATTTGATACAATAAATTTTTGTAAGAAACACCTTTTTTCTCGTCTGTATGGTCGCCGATTTCCAAAGAGGTACAATCGGCTGTTAATCCGCACTTTAAGGCTGATGCTACACGCGGTGCCAAATCTCTGCCTGCCGAAGAAGCACCAAAAAGCGCAATCTGGGGCTGCTCCAATCTAAATAAATTGACTATCAACTTAGTATGTGGCAATGTTCTATACGGAAACAATTGTTTGCTGTCGGCATAAAAAATACGATTTACCCCAAACCAAGACAACTTTTCAAATGCCTTTCCTAATTTATATCCTAACAAAACCGCATCTAATTTTACATTCAATTGCTGTGCCAATTTACGACCTTTTGACAACAATTCCAATGAAATTTCTGCCACTTCGCCGTCTTCTTTTTGCTCGCAATAAACTATCACATTTTCAGGTATTTGTGCAAGTTCGATACCGGGTTTTTCCACTTTATGTTCTTCGTTTTGAATCAAATTGACTATTATATTATCCATTTTTTTGTATTCTTTAAAATTATCCGATAACTTTGCTTTCCATTAACTCTGTTACCATTTGCTCAATATCGCCATCACAAGAGGTGAATTTTTTAGATTCTTTTTGCGTAAGTACAACACTATCAATCTTTTTCACTTTTGTAGGCGAGCCTCCAAGTCCTAATCTTTCAACGTCAGCCTGCACATCATTTACATTCCATTCGCCAATGGTCAATTGCGGATTTTGAGTATGAAGTGCTTGAAATTCAGGCTTTAATGTTGCCAATTGAGATTTTGTAGCAGCATGTTTAAATCGCATTAACAATTTTGCATGACGACTACGACAAGGTTTTGCCGAAGAATGAACGCTTATCAACACAGGTAATTTTGTTTCAACAATTTCAGTACCGTGTTCCAAACGTCTTTTTATTTGAATGGTATTGTTATCAAAATTTATAATCTCTTCTGCGTAAGTGATTTGCGGAATATTTAATTTTTCAGCAATTTGCGGTCCCACTTGTGCCGTATCTCCGTCAATGGCTTGTACTCCGCAAAAAATAATATCCGGCTCGCATTTTGCCACCGCCTTAGACAGCGCATAGGATGTCGCCAATGTGTCAGAGCCGGCAAATTTGCTGTCTGTAAGTAAAAAACCATTATCAGCCCCCCTAAATAGGGCTTCTTTTATAATGTCTGCTGCCCGCATAGGACCCATGGTAATAACCGTCAGCGTTGCTCCCTCCGACTGTGATTTGATCTGCAACGCCATCTCTAAAGCATTCAAATCGTCAGGATTAAAAATTGCCGGTAAAACACTCCGATTAACCGTACCGTCTTCTTTCATCGCATCTTTGCCAACATTCCGTGTATCAGGCACTTGCTTAGCAAGAACTACTATTTTTAAACTCATCTATATCTGATTAAAAATTTTAACTATTTTACAAAGATACACAAATTCTTCAATTAAAAATTAAAAAACCTTTTTTTTTCAGAGTGTAGAGTGTAGATTTTTTTTGCATTTTGGAATAAAAAAGTTCTAAAAATCTACAAAATTCTCAATTCTCCATTTTCAATTCTCAATTCAAAAAATTGTGTATTTTTGCAATTTAGTAAAAAGCGAACAGCAATAAAAAATTGTATAAATAGATAAATTTTTTGATTATGGAGACAGGAAGAAAAAGGTTACCGCTTGGTTTACAGACATTTACGGAATTGATAGAAGAGAATTATATCTACGTAGATAAAACAAAATATTTGGTGGATATGATTGATAGAGGAAAATTGTATTTTTTTACTCGTCCGCGCAGATTTGGCAAAACATTGACCGTTTCTACTTTGGAGGCTTTGTTTCAAGGTAGAAAAGAACTTTTTAAGGGTTTGTATGCCGAAGAATGGTTAAATAGAGCAGAATTTCAGCCATCGCCTGTTATTCGTTTGGATATGAATTCAATAACTACAGGTGAAGGTGTGGCTGTGATGAAAAAGTCTTTGCTATCCATAGTGCAAGAATGTGGAGAAAACAATGGTGTAATTTTGCAAACGACTTCTTCAGTCGGAGACGCTTTTAGAGAACTGATAAGGTCTCTTTACAAAAAATGCAATTCAAAAGTGGTTATTTTGATTGATGAGTATGATAAACCATTGTTAGACAATCTATTTAAGTCAAAAGAACTGATAGAAACTATTAAAGAATTTCTCAGTGATTTTTACACGCAAGTCAAAGCAAATGAACAATATATAAAGTTTGTTTTTCTGACAGGTATTTCAAAAATTGCAAGAGTAGGGGTGTTTTCCAAATTGAATAATCTTACAGATATTTCGTTTAGGGCAAAATATGGTGAGATGTGTGGCTACACAGAAGAAGAAATTAAAACATATTTCACTGATTATCTGCAAGATACGGCAAATGCAATGAACATCACCACAGACGAATTGATGGATAAAATTCGCAATTATTATGATGGCTTTTGCTTTGACGGAATTCATAGAATGTATAATCCTTATTCGACCTTATTATTTTTTGATAATAAAGATTTTGATAATTATTGGTTTGAGTCCGGCACTCCCAGTGTAATTGCTAATTACCTGAAAGACAAGCGTTTAACAGTAGAGCAATTTCGTAATTTGCCTGTTTCTAAAGAATTTGCACGAAATCCGGGTGAAATTGATAATGCAAGTCCTGAAAAATTTCTTTACCAAAGTGGCTATTTAACTCTGCGTGAGGGAACTACGAATGATTACAGTTTGGATTATCCCAATACGGAAGTTTTAAATGCTATGTCAAAACTTTTGACACAAAATTTTGTTGAAAATGATTATAATTATTTGCAAGAGGATTTACGGTATAATTTGCAAGAACGTGATAAAGAGGGATTAAAGGACGTTTTTAATAAACTATTGGCAAGTATTCCGTATGATGATTATAAAAGTGCTGCCAAGCAAGGCATCCAATTGCAACATTTGAAAATTCCGGTTCAAGAATGGCTTTACAGGACTTCGATTTTGGCTTTTTTGAGAGGCTGTGGCATTG
>JAISTU010000012.1 GCA_031272415.1 Bacteroidales bacterium
GCCATTTCAACCGAAAAAACCCTCCAAAACGAAACCCGAAGAGAGGCTTTAGAAGAAGGAAGAGCAGAAGGAAGAGTAGAAGGTTTGGTTGAGGGTGAAAAGAAAGGTGAAGCAAAAGGTGAAGCAAAAGGAAGAGCCGAAATTGTCCTAAAAATGTGGCAAAAGTTGCAATCAATCGAAGAAATTCATGCTTTGACGGATATTCCGATGACTACAATTGAAGAAATTCTAAAACAAAACGAGATAAATACATAACAATGAAAATTGCAAAAAATTCAGGTGAAAAATTCATTCTCCTTTGCTAAAAAAGTTGAGAATTAAGAGATTTTTTTTGCATTTTGGGAGAAAAATGTTCTAAAAATGGAGAAAAAATAATTCTCAATTCTCCATTTTCAATTCTCCATTAAAAAAGGTTTTTTAATTTTTAATTGAAAAAAATGTGTATCTTTGTAACAAGCAGTGATGTTGAATATGTTTAAATATTTAAAAACAAAATTTACAACCCATTCAAAAGTAGTTGAAAATTATTTTTTTATGACTTTTTTGCAAGGAGCGAGTATGTTGATAAGTGTACTTTTGTACCCCTATTTGATACGAGTTTTGGGGGCGGAAGTATATGGTACTTACGTATTTGTATTTTCAAATGTGCAAATTATGAACACTTTTATTGCATTTGGCTTTACGTTTCCTGCACTCAAAAAAATCTCTCTTTTTCCGACTGATAAAGAGCAAATCAGGCAAACTGTTTCGGCTGTTTTTACGGCAAAATGCCTATTGTTGCTCTTTACGGCAATGATAATGGCAATTTTGATATTTTTTATTCCTTTTGTGCGGGAGCATATTTTTTTGTATGGGATTGTTTTTGTGGCACTTTTGACTGATATTTTGTTTCCTGCGTGGTATTTTCAGGCTTTGCAAAGGATGCGATTTGTAACTTTTGTTAATATCAGTATTCGCTTGCTGACGGTGCCATTTATTTTTATTTTTATTAAGGAACCTGCTGATTTACTGATATATGCGTTTATTGTGTCGGTTATTCCGCTTTTAGGGAGTATTTTTGTCCTGTTTTACATGCGGATAAAAGAAAAAATTAAACTTTCATTTGTGTCGCTTTCCGAATTGAAAATTGTTTTCAAAGATGCGTTACCGTTTTTTTGGACTTATGCTTTGGAAACCATTAAAGATGAGACAGTTACATTTGTTATTGGTACATTTTTCAACATGCGGGATGTGGCTTTGTATGATTTGGCAAAAAAGATTGTCAGTATTCCGCGACTGATGACAGCCAACATCAATCGGGCTTTATTTCCCAATGTTATTCAAAATTTACAGCCTCAAAAAATACGTAAAATCATTCGTTATGAGCGTTTTATTAGTTTGATTATCATTGTTTTAATTGTATCATCAGGCTATTGGCTTGTTGCTTTGTTGGGGGGCAAGGAAATGTTGCCTGATTCATATATTATGACTATTATGCTCAGCGTATCGGTTTATACGTGGCTGATTGTGGGCTGCTATATCAATTATTTGTTTGTGCCTCAAAATCATTATTATTATGTTACCAAAAATCAATTGGTAGCCTTACTTTCCTTTTTAGCGATGACTACTGTGGCATTATTGGTGCATAAAAGCGTGATAATCATAGTGTTAGCATTTTCATTGTCCCATATAGCAGAAATCATTTATTGTAAATATATCATCAAAAAAGAAAAAATGTTGTAATTTTTTTTAGATTATAGCGTTTTTTTGCATTTTGGGATAAATTTGTTCTAAAATCTCATAAGTTTTATTTTTTAATTGAAAAAAAGTGTATCTTTGCATTTTTGGCATATTAAGAGAAGATAAATAATTAAAGTTGCAATTTTTTGGAAATAGAATGATAAAAAAGCAGGTAAAAGAGACTCAATGGCAAGGAAAAACAAGCGGTGGTAAGTTGGGACAGCGTTTTTTGTTTTTTGTACTTGCGCGTATAAAAGTGAATTATTTGTATCCGATTTTGTATATTATCATTCCTTTTTATTTCATTTTGGGCGATAAAAATTGTAAAATTATCTATCAATATTTTAGGAAACGCCACAATTACAGTAAGTTACAATCTTTAAAATCAACATTTTTTAATTATTTATTATTTGGGAAAGTTGTTTTGGATAAATTTGCACTTTTTGCAGGGAATACAGCACAATTTAAGGTGCATATACATCAAAGCGAAGAGGCGACACAAAAGTTGCAGTCTTCAAAAGGCTTAATTTTAGCGGGGGCACATGTGGGAAATTTTGAAATAGCGGCTTTGTGTTTGCAGATTGAAAATAAGAATATCAGCAGTGTTGTCTATGCAAATGAGGCGACAATATTGCAACAAAAACGCAAAAAAACATACCTAAATTTGCACCTGAATTTGATTGAAATACAAGAAGATATGTCGCATTTGATTGAAATAAAAAAGACATTGGAGGCGGGCAATATTATCAGTATTTCTTGCGATAGACTGGTGGGGAGTTATAAAAAATTTACTTTTGATTTTCTGGGTAAAAAAGCAGATTTTCCGTCAGGTATTTTTTATATGTCTAATTTATTGAATATCAATATGTTATCAGTATTTGTAATGAAAGGAAAATCGCTCCATTATCACGTTTATATTGAGCCTTTACAACAAAATAACACACAGGGAAACAATGAAGATAAAGCAAAATATTTAGCACAACAATATGTCGGGTTTTTAGAAAAAATGCTAAAAAAATATCCCCGACAATGGTTTAATTATTATAATTTTTGGCAAGAAAATGAAGACATTAGATAAAAAAGACAAGCAAAAAAATCAACAAGAAATGTACTCAACGGATGATATGACGGCTTTACAGGCACAGTTTAAGGCACAAGAAATCGCTTTTGCTCCAATAGTTTTTCAGGTCGCTCGCCTGATGCTCAAATGGGGGATTTTTGAACTTTTAGACACGCACAAAAAAGGGCTCACTATGGAGGAAATTGTGGAAAAAACAGCATTGAGCGAATATGCGGTAAAGGTTTTGCTCGAATCTGCCCTCACAGCAAAACTGGTTTTGAAAGGCATAAATGAGCCTCAATTTACGCTTTCAAAAACGGCTTGGTTTTTGTTGCATGATGAAATGGTAAAGGTGAATCTCAATTTTAATCATGATGTTAACTATCTGGGAATGTTTGAGTTAGAACAATCTTTGATAGAAGGCAAACCCGTCGGATTGAAAGTGTTTGGTGATTGGAAAACAATTTATGAGGGCTTGTCTCAATTGCCGAATCAGGTACAAAAAAGTTGGTTTGCTTTTGACCATTTTTATTCTGACAATGCTTTTGATGCTGCTTTGAAAATTGTATTTACCTCAAAAACAAGTACTTTGTTAGATGTTGGAGGCAATACGGGCAAATTTGCCAGTCGTTGTGTTGCCTACTCGCCACAAGTGAAAGTAACAATTATGGATTTGCCACAACAAATTGCATTGATGCGACAACAAACACAAAATGTTGCGGGGAATGACCGTATTTTTGCACATCCTGCTGATTTATTGGATATTACAACTGTTTTTCCGACAGGATTTGATGTAATTTGGATGAGTCAATTTTTAGATTGTTTTTCTAAAGAGCAAGTAATCAGTATATTAAGTCGTGTTTCAGATGCAATGTCCTCATCTACAAGACTTTACATTATGGAAACATTGTGGGATAGACAGCGTTTTCCTACTGCATCATTTTGTTTGGCACAAATTAGTCTCTATTTTACCGCATTAGCCAATGGAAATAGTAAAATGTTTAATTTCAATGATATACAATCATATATTGAAAGTGTAGGTTTAAATATTGTAGCCATTTATGACCAACTTGGACTGGGGCATAGTTTGTTGGAAGTTAGAAAAAAGTAATTCAAACGTCTGTGATTTCTTTTAAGGTAAAAAAAATATTTTTAATTTTAAATTGATAAATTTGTGTATCTTTGCATTTTACAGTATTAACATTCTAAAAAAAATATAGTTTAAAGATGAGATATAATTTAATTACGTTAGTATCAACAAGTTTGATTTTGTTTATGAGTTCCTGTAATCAGCAGGGGAAAGTAGAAAATGAAGAAATGGAGAAAAGTCCGTTTGAAGAAAAAGTAAATGAGTATGCCAATTTTACGCTCACCTCCGATTTGAGTCATCTATCGGAGAAAGAAAAACAATTGGTAGGTGTTTTTATTGACATTGCCGAAGTAATGGATGATTTATTTTGGTTGCAAACTTTTGGTGATAAATCTGTATTAGACACTATTTCAGACGATTGGGCAAAGAAATTTGTAAACATCAATTACGGTCCATGGGATAGGTTGGATGAGATGAAGCCTTTTATTGACGGCTGGGGAGCGAAGCCGGACGGTGCATGTTTTTATCCTACCGACATGACCAAGCAAGAGTTTGACGCTTTGACTGACACCAACAAAAACAGTCCTTATACAGTGATTGTTAGAGGCAAAGACGGTAAATTGGAAGTCGTTTGGTACAAAGATTTTTACAAAACGCATTTGCAAAAAGTTGAAAAATTGATGCAAAAAGCCATAGAATTGGCTGAAAATCAACAACTTAAACATTATTTAGAAGAGCGTTTAAAAGCCTTTCAAACAGATGAATATTTTGCCTCCGATTTGGCATGGATGGACATGAAAACGTCCAATTTGGACTTTGTAGTAGGTCCCATTGAAAGTTATGAAGACGGTATCAACGGTGTAAAAACGGCTTATGAGGCGTGCATTTTGATAAAAGATTTGGAGTGGAGCAATAAATTAGGCAAATATATCGCCATGTTGCCCGATTTGCAAAAAGGTCTTCCTTGCCCCGCCGAGTATAAAAAAGAAACACCGGGTACTTCGTCCGACTTAAATGTCTATGATATAGTGTATTATGCAGGTGATTGCAATTCAGGCGGTAAAACAATAGCCATCAATTTACCCAATGACGAACGGGTTCATTTGCAAAAAGGCTCTCGCCGCATTCAACTTAAAAATACCATTCGGGCAAAATTTGATATTATCAGTTTGCCGATTGCGGAATTGCTGTTGGCTGACGAATACAAAAGTCATATTACATTTGACGCATTTTTTAACAATGTGATGTTTCATGAAGTGGCGCATGGATTGGGTATAAAAAACCTTGTCAAAGGTAAAGGGACAGTCAAAGATGCTCTCAAACAATATCATAGTGCATACGAAGAGGCAAAAGCAGACATTTTGGGCTTGTATATGGTTGAAAATCTGATAAATAAAGGTGAATTGCAAGGTGTGAGCATAGAAGATGCATACATTACTTTTATTGCAGGCATGTTTAGGTCTATTCGTTTTGGCGCTGCCGAAGCACACGGACAAGCCAATATGATGTGCCTCAATTATTTTGCTCAAAAAGGAGCATTCACAAGAGATAATGAAGGTAAATACCATGTTGATATGCCAAAAGCACAATTAGCCGCCAAAGAATGGGCAGAAACTTTGCTCAAAATTCAAGGCAATGGTGATTTTGCGTATGCAGAAAAATATTTAAAAGATAATACCGTGATTTCCAAAGAAATGAAATCCGATTTACAAAGAATTTCTGACGCGAAAATCCCCCGCGACATCGTTTTTACACAAGGAAAAAAAGTGTTGGGATTGGATAAATAATAGCATGTTTTTATTTGTCCCAAAAGAACGACCTTTCTAAATTTAAATTGTTTTGAGAATTTGATCATTTTTGAGTAAAATTCATTTTTATTACTGGCATATTCCTGCAAAGAGAGTATGCCTTTTTTGATGGTTATAACAGAATGATTTTACTTTATACATTGTACCCACTGTCATTGCGGGTTTGCCACGCAATCCCCTTGTCTGAACTGTGATTTTCATAAGATTTATGTGATTATTAAGATTTTTATAAAATTATAAAACCCTCATTTATTAAAGCACCCTTAGTAGCCAAAAAATACCCTCTCCTTTACCCTTATTTTTTGGTTAATAAGGGAATAAGGGAAATTAACAGAAAAATCCTTGCTACTAAGGGAGCCTCGATAAATAAGGTTTTTTTTCAGAGTGAAGAGTGAAGAGTGAAGAGTGTAGATTTTTTTTTGCATTTTTGTCCCCCCCTTGTCTGAACTTTGATTTTGAATGATTTTGAATGATTTGTGTGATTATTTAAAATCATAATAATCATCTAAATTTTATGAAAATCGTGGTTCAGACAATTTTTTTGTTTAAGTTGGTCATTGAAGGGACAGACAATAGAGACTTTCACGGAGATTTTTGATAGCCTTACTGTTAATATTAGTCGCTCTGATGCTACGACAGGTATTATTTACGATAGAGTATGCCCTTTTGCAAGCCTACATGCTTATGATGGCTCTTTACAATCCGACACAAGCAATTTTGACCATTTTTTGGGGGACACAATGACGATGCAGGGGATGCACGGTTCAGACAGAAATGTCCAATTTTAGAACGTTTTTCTCCCAAAATGCAAAAAAAAATAGAAAAATCTAAAATCTAAAATCGTAAATCTTCACTCTACACTCTAAAAAAAAGGGGCTTTAATTGATAATTGAAAAATTTGTGTATCTTTGTATTTTATGCCTCATTTTTTTTTTAAGAGGTAAGAATTTTATATCAACAGAAATTAAATAGTAAATAGCAGTAAATAAATGATAAACAGTAAGTTATTAAATCCTAAAAGTATAGCCGTATTGGGGGCGTCCAATGATGTTCACAAGCCGGGCGGTAGAGTGTTGAAAAATTTATTGAGCAGTTCTTTTGGCGGAAATGTTTATGTAGTAAATCCAAAAGAGACTGAAATTCAAGGAGTTAAATGTTATTCAAAAGTGGAAGATTTACCGCAAACAGATTGTGCTATTTTAGCAATTGCGGCTAAATATTGTCCGCAATCGGTCGAAGTGTTGGCAAAACAAAAGCAAACAGGAGGTTTTATTATACTTTCTGCCGGTTTTAGCGAGGAGAATGCAGAAGGGGCTAAATTAGAACAGCAAATTACAGAAACCATTAACAGTGTAGGAGGTACGCTTATCGGTCCTAATTGCACAGGCTTTTTGAATACAAATTATTGCGGGGCTTTTGATGCCCCCATACCGCCTTTGGACTCAAAAGGAGTGGATTTTATTACCGGCTCCGGTGCTACGGCTGTATTTATTAAAGAATGTGGAATTACTAATGGCTTGACTTTCAACAGTGTATGGGCAGTCGGCAATTCGGCACAAACAGGAATTGAAGATGTTTTGGAGCATTTGGATACCAATTTTGACCCCAAAACAAGTTCCCATGTCATTATGCTTTACATGGAAAAAGTGGCTCAACCGCAAAAGTTGCTTCTTCATGCGTCATCGTTGATAAATAAAGGTTGTCGCATTGCGGGCATTAAGTCGGGGGGGTCTTCTGCGGGCAGTCGGGCAGCCTCTTCGCACACGGGTGCATTGGCAACTTCAGATATTGCAGTTGAGGCTTTGTTTCGCAAGGCAGGCATTGTTCGCTGCCATAACAGGGAAGAATTGACCACCGTTTGCTCTATATTTATGTACCCCGAAATGAAGGGTAAAAATGTAGCCATTATTACACATGCAGGCGGTCCGGCGGTAATGTTGACAGATGTTTTGTCCAATAATGGTTTGGAAGTGCCTCATATTGAGGGAAAAGATGCCGATGAATTGCTCACTAAACTATTTGCCGGCTCTTCGGTGGGAAATCCGATTGACTTTTTAGCCACCGGTACCGCCGAACAATTAGGAACAATTATTGATTATTGTGATAATAAATTTGATAATATTGACGCAATGGCGGTCATTTTCGGCTCTCCCGGACTGTTTTCTAATTGGGAGGTGTATGACGTTTTAGATAAAAAAATGAAAACGTGTAAAAAACCGATTTATCCTATTTTGCCGTCAATTATCAATGTAAAAGATGAAATTGAGGATTTTATTAAAAATAAACATCGCATCAATTTTCCGGAGGAGTGCGTATTTGGTAATGCGTTGGCAAAGATAGTCAATACGCCCAAACCACAACCTTTGCATCCGCAATTGCCGTCCATTGATACAGCAGCCATTCGCAACTTAATTGACCGCTCCGAGAATGGTTATTTGGACTTGGAAAGCATTCGGATTTTGTTGGATGCGGCAGGTATTGCACGCAAAATGGAGATAGAAGTCAACAGGGTAGAAGATGCTGTTGCGTTTGCTAAAAAAGCAGGTTATCCTTTGGTGATGAAAGTGGTAGGACCTTTGCATAAATCTGATGTCGGCGGTGTTGTGCTCAACGTCAAAGATGAAGAAACGGTGATTAAAGAATTTAATCGTTTGATTAAAATACCTCAAACGTATGCTGTGGAGATGTATCCTATGCTTTTTGGAACGGAAATTTTTATTGGTGCTTCGCGTGAAGAGGGTTTTGGACATCAAATTTTGTTCGGATTGGGTGGCATTTTTGTGGAAGTAATGAAAGATGTGCAGGCTGCATTAGCACCTGTGAATGAGGCGGAGGCTTTGTCGTTGATAAAAAAACTCAAAGGTTACAAAATCATTGAGGGAGTTCGTGGGCAAGAGCCTGTAAATGAACTTTTATTTGCACAAACGGTTGCCAGAGTATCTGCATTGGTACAAGCGGCGCCCGAAATTGCAGAAATGGATTTAAATCCGCTTTTAGGCTCGCCAAATGCCGTTGTTGCGGTGGATGCACGAATTAGAATAGAAAAATAGATAGGGTAGGGGAAGCGAGTCTCCCCAAAACCTTATTTTGACAAAAATTGTTGCATTATTTCTATCGCTTCTTTTTTGTAAAGAATGTCGTAATGATTGCAAAGTGAAATTTTGTGTAATTGCGAGTGGAGTAGCAAATGGGCGATTTCTTTGATATGCGACTCTTTAATGACATCATTTTGGGCATATAAAATGCAAAATTGAGT
The DNA here is from genome assembly GCA_031272415.1 of Bacteroidales bacterium. Classification (GTDB taxonomy): domain Bacteria; phylum Bacteroidota; class Bacteroidia; order Bacteroidales; family WCHB1-69; genus JAISTU01. The sequence goes on from JAISTU010000012.1 coordinate 8,934, forward strand.
TGTAATCTCTTTTAAATCAGCAGGTTGTATGCCAATATCGTTTAACATCAATTGTAGATATTGTATATTTTTTTGCATTTTCGCACCCAATAGTTGCCTAAAATGACATAAAATATTTTGTAATTGTAAGATTATCAATTCTTTACATTTAAAACCTTTGACCAAATAATTGGGAGAAATTGCAATAATTTTTTCAAATAGAGTTGGACATTTTTTTGCCGCAACAAGTGCAATATTTCCACCATCACTGTAACCGATTAAATGGGTTTTATCAATATTGTTTTTGCGACAAAATGCAATTATATCATCACTCATTTGATTGATAATCAATGAATTATCTTTTGAAATGCTTTTTCCATGACCCCGACTGTCAATGGCAAAAGTGTGAAAATCGGCAAAGAATTTCTGTTGATAATCAACAAACAACTCCTTATTTTCCGAATTTCCATGCAACAACAATAAAGTAGGTGCATCAGGGTTGCCGTTTTCGGAGTAAGAAAGCGTAATACCTTCTAAATCAAGGAATAAATCACGCATATTGACAACTTTTTGGGGTCTAAATGAGTGGTTTGATGCCCAAAATTTGCCTTGCCTCCGTTGGATTGGCAATTTCCCTGCCGAGTTCTTTGGCAAGTCTGACCACCTTTGCCACCAATTCTCCATTGGATTTTGCCAAAACACCCTTTTCGAGATACACATTGTCTTCAAAACCAACACGCACATTCCCCCCGTCAATAATTGCTGCCGCTGCCAATGGAAATTCATACCTGCCAATGCCTGCAACGGTGTAAGTTGCTCCTTGTGGAATACTGCCCCGCATGAACACAAAATCTCGCAAATCACCCCCAATACCGCCATTGACACCCATTACAAAATCAAAATGAAAAGGGGCTTGAATGTAACCCTTTTTCGATAAACGTAAAGCCATGTCTATCATGCTTTTATCGAACACTTCTAATTCGGGTTTAATGCCTTTTTCGAGCATTCGTTGTCCGAAATATTTGATAGTGTTTTCGGTATTGGTAAAAACATCATCGCCTCCGAAATTGCATGTTCCGCAATCAAGTGTCGCCATTTCAATGTCCAATTCGGTAGGTTGCAGTCGCTCGTCATTGGTCATTCCCACCGCACCGCCTGTTGAAGGCATAATAATTACATCGGGAATAACCGCTTTGATGGCGTCAATACATTCTTTAAATCGTGCTTTGTCTTGTGTTGGTGTGCCGTCATCGTAGCGGACATGCAAATGAATAATGCTTGCCCCTGCATCATAAGCCGATTTAGCCTCCCGTACAATCTCATTTACCGTGTAAGGAACGGCAGGATTGTGTTCTTTTAATACTTCTGCGCCGCAAATTGCAGCTGTTATAATCAATTTTTCCATTTTGCAAAATTACACAATTTTTTTAATTGAGAATTAAAAATTATTTTTTTTTGCATTTTGGGAGAAAAATGTTCTAAGATTTGGACATTCTTTGTCTGAACTGTGATTTTGAATGATTTGAATGATTTGTGTGATTATTTTAATCCTGTCAATCATATAAATCTTATGAAAATCGTGGTGCAAAAATTGTTTTTTTAGAACGTTTTTCTCCCAGAATGCAAAAAATAGAAAAATCTAAAATCGTAAATCTACACTCTACACTCTGAAAAAAAACTCCTTTTTTTGAAAAAAAGTTAAATTATTCTAAATTTTTGCTATCTTTGCAAGACAGTAATCATTTTTTTGTAATATTGAATAGAATTTAAATAGTTTTTATCAAAATGTTAGTCAGTCAAGAAGTAATTAAAGCCTATCAGGTGGTTAAGTCGGGGGGAGTTTTGCTCTATCCTACCGATACTATTTATGGTTTGGGGTGTGATGCTATGAACGAAAGTGGCATAGAGCGGATTTTTCAAATCAAAAGAAGAGATTTTAGAAAAAGATTTATTATTTTGTTGGATACAGCCGAAAAATTAACGCTTTATTTGGAACAAGTACCTGCAATTGCGTGGGATTTATTGGAACAAACGGTGCGTCCTACAACATTTATTTATCCGAGTGCCAAAAATTTGCCTTCCAATTTGTTGGCAGAAGACGGCTCTATTGCCATTAGAATTGTAGATAAACATGAATTTTGTCGCCGTCTTATCAGCATGTTAGGACATCCGTTGGTTTCTACTTCGGCAAATATTTCAGGACAACTCGAACCGATTACATTTGACCAAATTAGTGAGGAAATTAAAAATGCAGTCGATTATATTGTACCGCCTCTGCATTTTGTAGAAGATTTACGCCCCTCAACCATTATCCGACTCATTGATGATTATAATTTTGAAATTATTAGAGAATAACTTTTTAGAGTGTAGAGTGTAGATTTTTTTTATAATATATTGATAATCAAATATTTGCATCCTTCATGCTACACTTTCAACAAAAGACCCGTTACATAAAATGCAACGGGTCAAAAATTAAATGATATGAAACAACAAAATAATTTTTGTTTACTTGGCTACTTTCTCAAGCCATTTGACCATTAATAGCATGACTATCATTGATAATCCGCAAGCACAGACAAACACTAACCAGCACGCCCACAAAGGTACTGCTGTATAAAGCAAGCCTCCAATGAACAACAATAAATTGCCCACCGCTGTGGCGGCTAACCAACAGCCTTGCATAACACCTTGTAAATGAGGTGGTGCTACTTTGGAAACAAATGATAATCCCAAAGGTGAGATAAACAATTCAGCCACTGTCATTATAAAATACATGCCCACCATTACCCACGGCGTAAGACGCATAGCAGATAAGGCACCTTCGGACATCCCAGAAAGTGCAGATTTATCAGGTAATGCTGTGGAAATGAGCAACATAAATACATAGCCCAAAGCAGCAATCCCCATACCTATACCGATTTTTTTCGGAGTGGATGGCTCTTTGCCTTTTTTACGCAATGCACCAAATATCCATATAATAATTGGTGTTAAAAAGACTACAAAAAACGGATTTACACATTGAAATATCTCCGCTCCTTTGATAGAAGTAAAGCCAAGGTCAAGGTTAATGATGTCCAAATTGATGTAATCTCTTGCAAAATAGGTCAATGAATAACCGTTTTGGTGGAATGAAAACCAGAAGAAAATAACAATTCCAAATACGGCAAAAAGTGCATAAATTCGCTGTCTGATTTCAGAGGCAGCCATTTTAACTTCACTTGCGGAGGCTGTTTGTCCGTCTGTTGCTTTTGCAGGTGCAATTTTGGCAGGGTCAGGGAATTTATATTTGTTGACCAAATAAATTACCACTGAAATCAATATAGCAGCCACAGTAGCAAAAAATGCGTACTGAAAACCTCTATTGAATACGTCCAAATATTCAGTGCAAAAACTGCCCATATCAGCAATCGGAGTGCCGTTAAGGACTGCATCTGATGAATATTGCGTCAAATTAGCAGTTTGTTCTGCCGTCATTGCTGTTGCATCGTTGATGTATTGATGGCACAATTCGGGTAATTGAGCATTGTAATCAAACCCGTTGTGTTTTAACCACCAATTTCTTACCGCAATGGCAATCCAAGGAGCAAAAAAACCGCCAATATTGATAAACATATAGAAAATCTGATAACCGGTATCCCTAAAATCTTTTTTTGGTTTACCATTTTCATCAACTCCATATTTATCAATAATGGATTGTTTGTAATCAGGTTTATCATACATTTGTCCAACCAACGCCTGCAAATTGCCTTTAAAAAGCCCATTACCGAAGGCGATAATCAACAAACCGAAACAAATCAGTACAAGGTACATGATAAACGAAGACGAGTTCGCAATGTCAGTAGCAGCAATCGGCGGAATGGCTATTACTAAATAACCAATTGCCATCACTATCAACCCCCAAAGGATAGTACCTTTGTAATTGCGTGTCTTGTCAGCAATCAAACCGCCTACCAGTGCCAATACATATATAGAGGCATAAAAAGCGGAATAAATAAACCCTGTCTTTGTTTCAGACAAACCGAACTGGGCGGAGATGAACAATGTCAATATTGCCATCATAATGTAAAAGCCAAAGCGTTCGCCCATATTTGTCAACGCAGCGGCTATCAAACCTTTTGGATGATTTCTCATATAATTCTACCTTTTTATTTTATTAATACTTAAAATGAAATTAAATTTTTATGTTTTGCAAAGATACACAAATTCTTCAATTAAAAATTAAAAAATTAAAAAATAAAGAAAGTTTTTTTTATTGACAAAAAAGTGTATCTTTGCAAAACATTTACAATATCAAATTTTTATGTTGTGAAATGGCGTTGAAAAGCGTTAAATGTTATTTCAAGCATTTGAAACTTAGACACTTTCAAAATTAGTACAGAAATAAACATAACGCTCGCAGTAATGCGGGCTTATTTCTATGTACTAATGGTAGTCTAAGACCTCAAATGCGGAATAAAGTCCGCTTTTTTATTGGTTAAGTGCGAAAAATAAATATAAAAGTATATAAAACATTGATAAACAATTAGTTATAAACAAAATGAAAAAGGTTATTTTTTTGCATATCAATGGGGGAGGGTGAGTTTAGCCTTTCAGCCTGTACCTTTCGCCTTTCACCCCCCCTTTTTGAACACCCTATATTTTTAATTTTTAATTTTTAATTGATAAATTTGTGTATTTTTGTAAAACGTTTATATAAAAAACAGAAAATATTTTTAACATGTTCAACATAAATATTTATACACAAAGAAGGAAAAATTTGCAAAAGCAAATGAACAATGGAATTGTAGTTTTATTGTCGAATAATGAGTCTGCAATGAATTATAAATCAAATACTTATCGTTACAGACAAGACAGTACGTTTATCTATTTTTATGGATTGTCATTGCCCGGGTTGACGGCGGTAATGGATTTGGAAACAGGTACAGACATGCTTTTCGGGGATGATTACACCATTGATGACATTATTTGGATGGGAGAACAGCCTTCTGTGGCAGAGTTGGCAGCACGTTGCGGAGTGGAAAAAGTATGTCCGACCGCTGATTTGCAACAATTTATTCAAAAAGCACAAAATGCAGGCAAAACCATTCATTTTTTACCGCCTTACAGAGACGATAACAGATTGTTTTTGAGCCATTTAACAGGTATCTCTGTCTCTGAAATCAATGCCAAAGCGTCTGTGGAATTGATTAAATCTATTGTCAATTTACGCTCTATAAAATCGGCAGAAGAGGTGCAAGAAATGGACAAAATTTGCAATACAGGGGTCAAAATGCACACCGCTGTTATGCAATTATGCCACATTGGAACAACCGAGCGTAGGCTTGCCGGTTCAGCCGAAGGAATTGCTTTGAGCGAAGGCAACGGAGTTTCTTTTCCTGTTATTTTGTCGCAAAATGGTCAAACTTTGCACAATCACGACCATTCACAAATTTTGCAAGACGGACGTTTGTTGTTGGCAGATATGGGAGCAGAGGCTATAAGTTGTTATAATTCAGACTATACACGCACGTTTCCTGTTTCAGGTAAATTCACGCAAAAGCAAAAAGAAATTTATGAAATTGTACTCAAAGCCAACATGGAGACCATTGAAAAGGCAAAGCCGGGCATCCCTTATTTTGACGTTCATTTGCATGCTGTAACTGTGCTTGCAGAGGGGCTGACGGCATTGGGATTGATGAAAGGTGAGCCTCAACAGGCTGCCAAAGTAGGTGCGGTTGCCTTGTTTATGCCACATGGATTGGGACATCACATTGGTTTGGATGTACATGATATGGAGGATTACGGCGAAGATTATGTAGGCTATGACCAAACCATTCATCGGAGTACGATTTTTGGTCATGCAAGTCTCAGATGTGGAAAAGTTTTGCAGCCCGGATTTATAGTTTCTGACGAACCCGGCATTTATTTTATTCCGCAATTGATTGATATTTGGGAAAAAGAAAAGAAATTTGCCGAATTTATCAATTATGAAAAAGTGCGTCAATACTTGGATTTTGGGGGCATTCGCATTGAAGATGATTTGTTGATAACAGGAACAGGGTGCAGAGTTTTAGGTGAGCCGTTGCCAAAAACGGTCAATGAAATTGAAGCCATTGTAGGAACAAAATAGGGATTTTCTGTCAATATGAAAATCTGCTTTTTAGGAAGTGGTACATCGCAAGGAATACCTGTAATTGGCTGTAAATGTGATGTTTGCAAATCTTTGGATAGCAAGGACAAGCGTTTGCGGTCTTCGGTTTGGATTGAACACAAGGGACAATCATTCGTGATTGATACTTCTGCCGATTTTCGCCAACAAATGTTGCGAGAAAATGTAGAAAAACTTGATTTTGTGTTACTTACGCATGCACACAAAGACCATATTGCAGGTATGGATGATGTGCGTTCTTTTAACCATTTACAACACAAACCTATGAATATTTATACCGACCACCGCACTTGCGAGGCGGTTATGACCGAATTTCATTATGCCTTCAGTTTCAATCCCTATCCGGGTGTGCCGCAATTGAATTTGATACCTATTGAAAATCAATCATTTACAGTAGAAAACATCGAAATTGTCCCCATTAGTGTTATTCATTTTCATTTGCCGATTTTGGGGTTTCGGATTGCCGATTTTGCATATATCACGGATGCAAGTTATATTGATGAGAAAGAGTTGGAAAAAATGAATGGTCTTAAATTGTTGATTATCAATGCTTTAAGAATAGATAAACATTATTCGCATTTCAATTTGGAAGAGGCTATTCGCATTTCCGACAAATTAAAACCACAAAAAACAATTTTCACTCACATTGGTCATCAAATGGGAAAATATGCAGATATAAACCCTACTTTGCCCCCAACAATGGAATTAGCATACGACCAAATGCTTATTGAAATATAGATTTTTTTGCTGAAACTCATTGATTTAGAGGCTCTTTTTTTCTGTTTTTGAGGGCATTTTTAGTTCTACTTATTTTGTTTTGCGTAAAATAAAATTTGTTTGATAAAATCAGTTTTTGCCTGCGTATATGCTTCGCGGTTGTATTTATATTTCTCTGAAAGAGAGTGTTTTAAAGAAGCGTATTCATTTTTTGCTTTTTCATTTTGTCGCAGATAATTGCGAAAATAAATTTCATCTTGTATATCAGCGTTTTTTTCGCGAAAATGGGCATGATATGCTTGTCCTGCAAATCCGGTTGGAGTATATCCTTTGCCAAATTCCATTGATTTTTCTTTTTCCGAATTAGACATATTGCCATAGCCGATTTCTTTCATTATATTGATAATCAATGCTTTATATTCTTTATTTAAAGTTTTTACTTCAATCAAAATGTCAATAATGGGTTTTGCAGATAAGTCAATAATCGAAGTTGAGCCAATGTGTTCAATATTTAACACACCGATTCCTTGTAATGTGTTGATTATCAAATCTTTTTCATTTTCAAAAAGTGCAATCCATTCTTTGCGATACGGCACAATTTCTATTGGGAAAAGTTTGCCTATCTCTTCGGTCGAAAGTTTATCAAAGTTGGGGAGCATATTGTTTTCTATCTATGATTATTTTGCAGCCAAATAACCTGCTACACTCATTAAAACAATCAATATTACGAATATAATGGCAAAAATATTGATAATTTTCTTTTCAAAACGATAAAATATCCACAAAATGCCAATAAATAACGAAATCCATAAAATCGCTTCTGCATAGCCTACCATTTGTTCCAAAAACGGAATTGTGGTGTAAATTAAGCCCTCAAACGAGCCTGACGCAGCCGAAAAAGTAAACAATACGGATAAGCCTAAAATCAAAAAGCCCAACTTCAAAAAGCCATATTGCTCTTCTGTGAAGACTTTTCGTAATGGCAACAATATGAGTGCAATAAGGAGACCTCTTATGATTTGCAAAGCAGGACCCAATGCCACGATGGGGGCAGTTGTCGGTTTCATAAACAGCGACAATGTATTGCTCTCAAACAGTTCTTTGTAGTTGAAAATATACATTGCAAAACAGCCCGCAATGAAATAAGCAATTGTATGTGCAGCGGTAACACGCCATAGAAATTTGATACTCGGATTAGTCATTTGTATTCTTTTTTTGAATTAAAACTCTTGCAAATTTTTCTTTTCCATTGATATACGGCGTGTAGCGTTTGTTCTGAACGATTTGATACCCTTTTTCTAAAATACCGTTAAAAATCGGCGCTTGCGAAACAGCAAAGGGGTTTTCATAATCATTTGGAATAAAACCATTATCCACAAGTAAAATTTTGTTATCATCAATCTTTTTGTATTTACTTGGTATTCCTTCTATTGGTGTAAATTTAAAATTTTTGTAGTTATTCCTGCTTTTTATTGCAAAATTTGTAAACCATCCCGCAGCCGCTCTTTGTGTTAAGCCTTTTTCGTTAATAAATTCAAAAACTTGATTATGACCAGCCCAAACTGCTTTTTTTATAAAATATGGAATATAAAATGTATTTACGCAACAAGTTAAGTTACTAATAATTAAAAAATTCTTTTTGCTTTCAATCACTAATTTCCAAAACTGCCGACTCAAACTAAAAGGCGGATT
>JAISTU010000045.1 GCA_031272415.1 Bacteroidales bacterium
CACGCTCACTTTTCCTTGAAATTCTTTTTTTGTGCCGTTGTTGTCAACAAGGAGCAGTTTGTAGGTATAGACAGTGTTGGCTTCGACAAAAGTGCCGTTGACTGTGCCGTCCCAAGCGAAGTTGGGGTCGGTGGTCAAAAAGAGCAATTGCCCCCAACGGTCATAGATAAATAACTGATAATCAGACAGATAACAATTTGTGATAATCGGCTGCCAAACATCATTTAAACCGTCTCCATTAGGCGTGAAAGTGTTCGGAATCCACACCAAACACTCACAATTGAGCAAAATACTGTCGCTTGCAATGCAGTTTCCGAAATATGCTTTAACGCTGTAAGTGCCTGCATTTGAGACAGTTATGTCCTGCGTGTTTTCACCTGTATTCCACAAATAATTGGGTGCATTGCCGATTGCAGAAAGCGTAATTTGAGCATCCGTGCAAAGGTCGCCCTGCTGTGTGATTTGCACGGTCGGCACAAAAAGCGTGATTTCAATGCTATCCCTTGCAATACAGCCGTTGCCGGTGGCAATTACGGAATAAATTTGTGGCTGCGTAACGTGGATAATTTGTGTTGTTTCTCCTGTATTCCACAGAAAATCAGTCGATTGCGAGACCGCTGTGAGTTCCACTTCGCCGTCAATGCACAAATCTCCATTTTGCGTAATGCTCACATTTACAGAACCTTGGAAAACTTCCACAGTATCCCTGAAAATACAACCACTATCGCTTGCCTCAACAAAGTAAGTCCCTGATTGTGAGACAGTTATATATTTTGTACTCTCACCTGTATTCCAAAGAATATTTTGGGCTGTATCGGAAAGTGATAAAATAATGGGCTGATTATTGCAAATGGTGTCCGGTTGATTGATTTTCAAGGATTTAGGCTGCGGAACAGTCAGCACAAAATTCAACGCACTATCACAACCATTTGCCCCCTGCAAGTAATAAACATACTGCACAGTGCCTGCAATATTGGGCAATTTTACGGTGCTGCCAACCAAAAAACCGTATCTATCTGTGAATTAGCATTTTGTAAAGATAAAAAAACAAATATAAGCATCCAAATCACTTTGTGAAATGACTTTGAACAGAGAACAGGTCTGCTCGTCTGCTGTTTTTGCTTTGTCTTCATTTTTCAAAATGCTTCAATTCATGTTGTATTTCAATGCACAATTTTTATCTTTTTCCGTAAATCAGTCCTTTTCTGACAATTTTGCTTACATCTCCGCTATAAAAATCTCCGTCAAGTGTATAAAATGTAACCATATAACCATCAGAGTAACAGTATTTTAAACCATGCTTTTTCATTACTTCTGCTAAGTCTGCATAGTCATTTTCGTAATGATAAGTACAAAGTATAACATGCTGTAAATGAGTTGATAATAGATTTGTTGCTCCTTCTGTTAATACCATTTCACTGCCGTCAACATCTGCCTTCAAAATGCTGGGATAAATTCCTTTCTCTGCAAAATAATCATCCAAACGAACATTCTTTTCATCTGTTTTTTGAGAGACAAACTTCTTAATTATGTGTACTTTGTCTTTCCAAGGTGCAAACGTTGCCTGCAATGCATCAATCCATTTGTCTTCTGTTTCAAAGAGATACAATTCTTTGACATTTTCGACAATGTCTAAACCCCAAATTCCTTCGGCTGCCCCTGCATCTACTGCAATGTCATCTTTTGTGAATGGAATGTCAAAAGTCCAATAAGAATGTGGCGAGCGTGTATCTTGCTCAATGCACAAATAGTTGTAAGCAGAGGCGACATTTGATGGAGATGTATCTTTGCGAAAATACAACCTTTTCTCATCCCGCAATACGTAGGGCAGTCCTAAATCATTGTCATAGAATACATTAACTTTTCTAAACATGTATTCATTCACAAAAGGATAGTTTATCCAATGGATGATATTTCGGGCAAGAAATTTTCTCATTACATGTTTTTCTTCTTCTGAAATTTGACATTTTTCACTGCCTAAAAAATCATAGACTTCTTTTGTTAATTTCCACCGTTGTGGACTGGTCATGCGATATTTGAATCGCTTTAAATATCCGAATAAATTATTTTTTATCATTGATAAAAATTATATGATTTGCAATATTTTTTACAATACAGAAGTTGCCCCTTTCTCTTTTTTTGAAGAGAAGGCACAATATGCATAACTGCTTGATTATCAGTCGATTGGGGGGGGGGGGGTAAATGCTTGATAATCAGCACATTGCATAGCAATAGCATCCTTTGTAAAGGCACTATCTTTGCGGTTCATGCATTTTTGGCTACTTCCCTGAAGTCTGCCCAATGCCCGCTGTATAAATACAATGAATTTGCTAATTATCTCTTTCATTTTTCAATACTATCTTTCTTTTTTTACTATCCTAAAATAATTTTGTTGAAAAATTAACCCAAGTGCAAAAATACACTTTTCTTTCAATCAAAAATTAAATCCACACAATTCTCAATTTTTAATTTTTAATTGCAAAATTTGTGTATCTTTGTAAAATAGTTTAAAATATACAAAAAAAGTACGCAAAAATAATGGCAGAAGTTAGTGTTATAATGGGAAGTGTCTCTGATTATCCGATAATGGCAGAGGCTGTAAAATTTTTAGAAGAGATGGGCATAACGTATGAGGTGAGTGCATTATCGGCACATCGCACGCCTGAATTGGTCATGGAATTTGCCTCCAAAGCGTCTAATGAGGGCGTAAAAGTGATTATAGCAGGTGCCGGAGGTGCGGCTCATTTACCGGGTGTGATTGCGGCATATACCGTTTTGCCGGTGATAGGTGTGCCTATTAAATCATCCAATTCGGTAGATGGTTGGGATTCTATTTTGTCTATTTTGCAAATGCCATCTGGTATTCCTGTGGCAACGGTTGCCTTAAATGGTGCAAAGAATGCTGCCATTTTAGCCGCTCAAATATTGTCGGTTGGAAATCCTGCATTGTTTCAAAAGATGACTGATTTTAAAATCTCATTAAAAGAAAAAGTAAAACAAGATAATCAAAAATTACAGCAATCTATTAAAAATCAATAAGTTAGTATGGAAAATTTTGTTGTATCAGCCCGTAAATATCGCCCGCAAACGTTTGCCTCTGTAGTAGGTCAATCGGCTATTACTACTACATTGAAAAATTCAATTTTAAAAAAGCAAATTGCACAAGCATTTTTATTTTGCGGACCGCGTGGAGTAGGGAAAACCACTTGTGCGCGTATTTTCGCCAAATCAATTAACTGCATGAATCTCACACCCGAAGGTGAAGCCTGCAATGAGTGTGAATCCTGCAAGTCTTTTTCGGCATCAGCATCTTTCAATATTTTTGAATTAGACGCCGCCTCCAACAGAGGAATTAACGAAATGAAAACGCTGATTGAACAAGTGAGAATACCGCCCATTGCTGTTGATTATAAAGTGTATATTATTGACGAGGTACACATGCTGACCCCAGAGGCGTTCAATACTTTTTTGAAAACGTTGGAAGAGCCGCCTGCATACGCTAAATTTATTTTGGCAACGACAGAAAAACACAAAATTTTGCCTACCATACTCTCAAGATGCCAAATATATGATTTTAAGCGTATTAACATTGACGATATTACGCAACACTTGCAATTTATTGCTCAACAAGAAAATATTACTTGCGAGCAGGACGCACTTCATATTATTGCACAAAAGTCTGACGGCGGTTTAAGGGATGCTTTGTCGATGTTTGACCAAATGGTTAGTTTTTCAGACGGCAATCTTACATATTCAAAAGTTGTTGAAAATCTGAACATTTTGGATTATGATACATTTTTTACAATCATTGATAGTATTCATGCCGGAGATATGGCACAAACGCTTTTATTGTTCAATCAGGTATTGGAAAAAGGTTTTGAGGGGCAGCATTTTTTAGCCGGTTTGAACGAGCATTTACGAAATTTGGCAATGTGTAAAACGCCCTCAACGCTTAATTTGCTTACTGTGGCAGATGGTGCAAAGGCAAAATATCAACAACAGGCGGCAATGTTAGACACCGTCAAATTGGTTAATTTATTGACTTTGTTTACTGAATGTGAGGGCAGTTATCGAACGGCAAATAATAAACAACTGCATGTAGAAGTGGCAATGATGAGAGCGACGGTGCTGGAGGGTGAGAAAATCGACCCTCAAAAAAAAAATGCTGAAAACACCGTAACCACACCTGCAAGTGGCAATTTGCAACAAAATTCACCGCAATTTACTATCAATCCGCCACCCCGATTTCGCATTGGCGACTATTTGCCACCCGATAAATTGAACACACCTACTTCTATCAAAGAATATAGTTCACAACTCTCTGATAATCAGATAGATATATCTACGCCAACACCACCAACATCTACTGTTTCCGCTGAGCAAAAAACAGTCCCGGAAGAACAAAAAACGGAAACTTCACCCACTTCGCCGGAACAAGAACAACCAACAGAAAAAGAAGAAATATCTACTCCGATAAACGAGGAAAAAACACAACCAATCACCGTCCAGCCACTTGAAATTGACGAACAAAAATGGACACAAATTGTAGAACAAAATATTGAAGGGAGTACATTCGCAAAAACATTTTTACTGCAAAGCATACCTCAAAAAGTATCTGATAATCAATACAATATAATCGTTGATGATACTGTAAAACAAGAGCGTATAAAAATGGAATTGCCTGCTATTGTGCAATGGATTTCAAAAAATTATAGCCTTGATATTCAGTTTAATATACAAGTAGTTAAGCCTGAAAACACAAAAAAAGTCATCGATAATGCAAATCCACATGCAGTTTTTGAACAGATGTGTATTGATAATCCTGCATTAGCCAATTTTCAGCAAACACTCAATCTGTCTATATCGTAACTGCCTCATACTCTTTTTGTTTGTACTTTGGCAAGGCTTTGATAACTTCTTCTGCGGAGTGCGTAACTAATTGAGCAATAATCTCATCAGGCAAATCACTTTCGATATACACAGAGTTCCATTTGAGTGTTTTTGCGCTGTGTATAGGGTCAGTGATGCCACTGTAACGCTCCCGCAATTGTGCAGACCGTTCGGGATGACATTTCAAACTGACTACAAAATTGCCGTCTTTGGGATTAAGTCCAAAGTAGGCAAACATTTTTCCCATAATTTTGTACACCAAAGTATCGTCTCCAAAAGGCATACATTCTTCTGCTCCTTTTACTGCAAGGCAATGTTCCCGTAAAGTTTCAATGTTCATAATGATTTTGATTTATGGTATAAGTATTTTTAATTGTTTTTCTAACACTTTGATTTTCATTGAGTTACATTTTTCAATGGGGTCGCCGTCAATGTGAGTGGAAATTGTTTGTTGATTTTTAACTTTGAGCGTACATTCGGCTGTTTGAAAAAGATGTGTTGCAGATTTGTCTTTATATAAATTACCTGAAAATAAGCGAATTACGCGCAATCCTAATTGCCCAAAAGATGGCTTTTCCAACAAACAAATATCCGCTAAACCATCTTGTAAAGAGGCTTGGGGGACTAATTTTACATTAAATCCCCACTGAGAAGAATTGGCAATGCAGGCAAGGAGAATATTTTTATACTCAATTGGCTTAATTCCTTCTCTTTCAACAATGTATGTTTGTGTAGAATATTGAAAAAAAGCACGCAGAATACATGAAAAATAGGTAAAAAAGCCTCTTTTTGCGGATTTATCGAACAATTCTGCCACTTGTGCGTCAAATCCCATACCTGCAATGCTGATGCAAATTTTATCATTAACAGAAAGAACATCAATCAATTGCGGACTTGCTTGTTGAATAATTTTGACTGCTTTTTTGACATTGGAAGAAATTTTTAAATGATGTGCCAAACCATTGCCGGAACCAACAGGAATAATCCCCAAAGCGGTATTGCTATTGACCAATTTGCGGGCAATTTCGTTAATAGTGCCGTCGCCTCCAACTGCAACTACTATATCTACCTGATTATCAATTGCTTGTGCTGCCAATATTTCTCCATGACCTCTATATTGAGTCGGATAAATGGCATATTCAAACTGTTGTAAATCCAAGCATTTATTTAATATTTTGCATAGATTTCTGCATTTTCCTGTTCCTGCACGAGGATTGAGTATAAAAACTATCTTTTTTTTCTGCATGAAAATTAAAAATTATTTTTCCTGTTTTGCAAAGATAGCAAAAAATATGGTATTAATTTGTTTTTTTGAGAAAATTATCTTTTTTTTCTTCTTCTTCAATTTTCGATAAAAAAACAGGATGCAAAAAAAAACAAAAAAAAATATTATTATCTTAATTCTTTTTGTATCAATATTTTAAGTCTTTTTTCTCAAAAAAAATAACTCTTAATTTTTAAAATTTAAATTTTTATTGAAGAAAAAGTGTATCTTTGCAAAACCCTTATGAACATGGTGGATGTAGCTCAGTCGGTTAGAGCGTCGGATTGTGGTTCCGAAGGTCGTGGGTTCGAGCCCCATTTTCCACCCATAATAGATTGAAATTCATTTCAATAATAAAATTTTTTGTATAATTTATTTAAAAAAAAAAGTTAATAATGAAAAAGGATATACATCCAAAGGAATACAGATTAGTAGTTTTTAAAGACATGTCCAATGAAGTGGCATTTTTGAGTAAATCAACCGTAAAAACAAAGGATACAATTGTTTGGGAAGATGGGCAAGAATACCCCTTGTTCAAACTCGAAATTTCCAATACTTCTCACCCTTTCTTTACTGGAAAGATGAAGTTAGTAGACACTGCCGGACGTGTGGATAAGTTTATGAATAAATATAAAACTCATTTGGCTAAAAAACAAGCAAAATAAAGTTTTATACATCAAACATGAAGTGAATAAGTGAATAGTAGTTTTTTTTCATAGTTTTTGGGATCCGTCGCTCGATGGATCCCAATTTTTTCAAAAAAAAGCAAACAGAATAATATGAATAGGGTAGTAGTGATTGATAAACAAATGTATACTTGTGAGATTGCTTTTAAATGTGCTTTAAAACGCTCATATTTGCACGCTGTTGCATTTATTGTCAAACAATTACCCCCCCCCCCATTTGTAAAAACCGTCAAAAATACGCAATTTGCAGCGTTTTTTCGACTAAAAATAATAGCCGTGTATAACGGGGTTATGGAGCGGATCCCATACGCCAAAGATAAAAAACGGGAGAGTCTGAAAATCCACAAGAGTAGGGTTAACTTTCTAAAAAACAATGCTTTATGAACTGGTATATAAAAGTGATCAAGCAGTATATCGATTTTAAAGGGCGTGCAAGAAGAAAAGAATATTGGATGTTTGTCTTGTTCAATGCGATTTTCAGTATTGTTGCGATCTTAATAGACCGTCTGATTGGCTTGAATTTCAATGTGATTGACACGTTGTATTCTTTGTTTGTACTTCTTCCGGGTTTAGCAGTGTCTGTTAGACGTTTGCATGACATAGGCAAAGGTGGCGGCTGGATATTTATAAGCCTTATACCTATTATCGGCTGGATTTGGCTGATTGTCTTAACGGCAACAGAAGGCGAACATGCTGAAAACCGTTTCGGCGCTGACCCAAAAGAATAACAATTTTTTAAATTAACACTATATCTTCCTTTTGAAAAATATTAATTTCCAAAAGCAGATATAAAAAAAACGCTGCTCCTTTTTCATATTTTTTTGAAAAAAGAGCAGCACTTTTTGTAGGATAGAAGGGGAAGGGATTAATTGAGAATTGAGAATTAGAGTGTAGAGTGTAGATTTTAGAGTGTAGATTTTAGATTTTAGATTTTTCTATTTTTTTGCATTTTGGGATAAATTTGTTCTAAAATTAGACATTTTCCGTCTGAACCGTGTGCCTCCTGCACCGTCATTGCGGCTTGCCACTTTTATACAATGAACAATTTATTGCATTTTTTGTACTAATACCTTTTTGAGGAGGGATAGAAAAGGATTTGAATAACAAAAATACACGCAACCGTAACCATCGTATTAATGGCAATTAAGAACAATAAATGCCACACATTTTGCAGACTAAATGCCTCCGTAAAATAATATACCAATTGATGTATAAAAACCAATAAAAATGTATATAAAAAGTACCATTTAAAGCGCATATCTTTGAGTAAAGGATTAAGATGTTCCTCAAAATTATCTTTTTGTGAAATTAAACGGATTATATAGGGGCGCAAAAATGCCATTACCAAAGTAGAAAAAGCGTGTAATCCCAAACGTGCTGAAAAAAGGTCAATGAGCAATCCTACAAAAAAACCCGATAAAATTATCAGCCATTGCGGTGTCTGAAACGGCAAAGAAAGTATAAAAAGTAAATATATCATGGGCGAAAAATACCCCCAAACACTGATTTTATTGAAAATAAAAATCTGACACGCAATGTACAAAACAAGCACAATCAGCGTTTTGATAATTCTATTGAGCATTTTCACTCCTTTCTTTTAGTTGGTTAATTTCTTCTATATAATTTTGTTTGACAATATAAACTGTATTGAGTTGATTAAAAGATGCTAATAACTTAATTTTCAGTGAAGAATATCCATTTTGAATTTTGTCTTGTGTAGAAAAAATAATACCGATAGGATAATTTTCGGGGAAAATGAGCGAATTAACAGTAACAACGGTGTCCAAAATGCGTATATTTTCGGTCGTTGAGAGGTTAGTAATGCGTGCATAGGCGTAATTATTGCCGTCCCATGCCACAATACCGGAAATATCTTTTTGGTAAATTTTGGCAGAAAGTTTAAATTCACTGTGCAAAAGCGACAAAACAGTGCAAAAATTGGGCGACACTTCCTTTACAATCCCCACAACACCATCCGCCGTAACCACTCCCATATCGGGTTTTACGCCGTCATTGGAACCTTTATCCAAAATGAGATAATTATTTTGTAAAAAAAGCGAATTATCCACCACCCCTGCCGTAATATAAGTAAAAAAATCTTTGCTTTGTAATTTATCTTCGGTTTGAGAATATATTGTATGATTATATGCTTTGTTGAGCAACTGTCTGTTTTGCTCTATCAATACACTATTTGTAGCCTTAATCCGAAAGCGATTGAACTGCATCTCCCTGATTTTCAATGCAGGAGACGTTACCTCTTTTACCGCTGAATTGATAACCCAACGGTTATATCCGCTACTCCAATAAAGCATCACTATACAAACCCCAATGAGCAAAATAAATAAAAATATATTGCCCGCTTTAAGAAGAAATAAATATAAATTACGCATATACTTTTACAAAAATACACTTTTT
>JAISTU010000052.1 GCA_031272415.1 Bacteroidales bacterium
GCTACTAAGGGCTTTTATGTCTTATAAAAATCTTGAAAATCAAAAAAAATCATTCAAAATCACAGTTCAGACAATGCAAAAAAAAATCTCTACACTCTACACTCTTCACTCTACACTCTGAAAAAAAACTTTTGAAAAAAAAAGCACAATAATTTTCAAACAACATCGTTATATAATACTCTTTTGAAAGAGAGATTAAGGAAATAGAAAATGGAGAAAAAATTACCGACATACAATATAGGAATGGATATCGGTTCTACTACATTTAAATTAGTGGCGACCGATGCAAATGGAGAGATTATTTTTTCAGACTATCGTCGACATAATACCGATATTCGGCAAGCGGCACGCGAAACGTATGAAAAAATGTATTTCGCTGTGGGTGATTGTTTTATGAATATTACCATGACCGGTTCGGTAGGAATGGGCTATGTAGATGCGGTGGGGGCTAAATTTGTACAAGAAGTTGTTGCGTCCGCCGAATTGATTAAACAAAAATATCCACAAGTGCGTACTTTTATTGATATTGGAGGCGAAGATAGTAAAATGATATTTTTTGCAGATGGTAAAATCCCGGACATTCGCATGAACGGCAATTGTGCCGGCGGAACGGGTGCTTTTATTGACCAAACGGCTGCCCTTTTGGACGTGGAAACCATTGAATTAAATACGTTGGCATCGCAAGCAGAAAATATTTATCCTATCGCCTCCCGTTGTGGTGTTTTTTCAAAAACGGATATCCAAAACCTTTCAGCCCGCAATGTGAGCAAAGCCGATATTGCTGCCTCCGTTTTCAATGCGGTTGCTTTGCAGGTAATCAGTGCATTGGCAAAAGGGACGGATATTTTGCCGATGATATTTTTCTGTGGTGGTCCGTTTGCATTTTTGCCTCAATTAAAAAAAGCATTTCTTAATGTATTGAAAATCAATGAAAAAGATTGTATAATTCCTCAAAATGCCCAATTGATACCTGCATGGGGATGTGCTTTAATTTCTCAACAAAACCAACAAAATCCCATCCGTTTGTTGGAAATGATTTATCAGATAAGATTTAACAAAGAAGACCCCTTTTCAGCCTCAATGGAGGGCAGATTATCCGCTTTGTTTGCTGATAAAGCAGATTTTAAGCAATGGAGAGAACATAAATTAGTTCATTTTGTGCCACGAATTGAGTGGAAAAATCTGGCTTCTGATGAGGTCTATTTAGGCATAGATTCTGGCTCAACGACTACAAAAATAGTGGTTTTAGACAAAAGCGGCAACTTACTTTTTGAAGATTACAGTCGCAATCGGGGAGATAGTTTTACCGCTTTTACGGAGGCATTGCAACGCCTGCAACAAACGGCTCTCTCGCATGGAAGAAATCTCAAAATTGCAGGCAGTGCCGTTACCGGTTACGGTGAAAATTTACTTCAAACTGCATTCAATCTCAATCACGGCATTGTGGAAACGATTGCACATTTTATGGCAGCCCGACAGGTGTCGCCAAATGTGTCTTTTATTTTGGACATCGGCGGACAAGATATGAAAGCCATTTATATCGAAAACGGCACCATAAATCAATTGGAAATCAATGAGGCATGCTCGTCCGGTTGTGGCTCATTTATAGAAAATTTTGCCAATATGTTGCACTATCCTGTGGCTGAATTTGCAAAAATATCCTGTTTTGCCAAAGCCCCTTACGATTTGGGAACACGCTGCACCGTATTTATGAACTCCAAAGTCAAACAGGCAATGCGGGAAGGGGCGGCTATTGAAGATATTGCAGCCGGATTTTCGTATTCCGTTATTAAAAATTGCCTTTTTAAAGTGCTCAAAATTAAGGATATAAAAACATTGGGCGACCATATTGTTGTACAAGGCGGTACTTTCAAAAATCTTTCCATTGTGCGAGCATTGGAGTTGATGACGGGCAAAGAGGTTTCTTTTTCGGATATACCTGAATTGATGGGGGCTTATGGTGCTGCCCTTTTTGCAATGAAACATCCTGATAATCAAACAGTTGAACTTTCAAAATTGGCAACTGCCGAAAAATATACCTCCGATTTTGACAATTGCAAAGGCTGTGAAAATAATTGTTTTGTGAAAATATTTCACTTTGCGAACGGAAATACATTTTATGCGGGCAATAATTGCGAAAAAGTGTATTCCAATCAGGCAAAAAAAATCAAAAAAGGGGTCAATCAGCACCATTTAAAATATTCTTTGCTTTTCAAACGTCCCAATATTGACAAATCGGAAGCCAAATTGCGTATCGGAATCCCCAGAGCATTAGGGATTTATGAAAATTATCCATTTTGGCATGCGATGCTCAATGAATGTGGATTTTTGCCTGTTTTGTCGGGCGTTTCCAGTACACGTTTGTATGAAAAAGGGGTACGTTCACTCATGGCGGACAATATTTGTTACCCTGCCAAGTTAATGCACGGGCATATCATGGATTTGATTGAAAAAAAGGTAGATAGGCTACTGTATCCTTATGTTGTTTTTGAGCAAAAGGAGGATAAATCGGCACGAAACAGTTATAATTGCCCGATTGTGGCAGGTTATTCGGATGTTATAAAAAGTTCGATAGAGCCTTTGGAAAAGTACAATATTCCTTTGGATGCCCCTGTGGTTTCCTTTAATAATCCCAAATTATTGTACAAATCTTGCACCGCCTATCTCAAATCTTTGGGCGTTAAAAAACCTATTGCAACAAAAGCCATCGAAAAAGGATTGCTTGCTCAACAAGAATATATGCAAGAACTTGAAAATCAATCTAAAAAAATATTTTCAGATGCCGTCAAAAATGGCAGAATGATGATACTATTGGCAGCACGTCCCTATCATATTGACCCGCTCATTGAGCATAAAATTTCAGATTCTATTGCCGAAATGGGCATTGATGTAATTACCGAAAATATTGTCTATTCTTCTGATAATAAAGTATATACGGAGATAAATTCTGTACCTCAATGGACTTATCCTAACCGTATTTTTAAAGCCGCAGGATTTGTCGCTAAATCAAAGGAAAATATTCATTTTGTGGAACTGACATCTTTTGGCTGCGGACCGGATGCTTTTATTTTAGATGAAGTTAAAAAATTACTCAACAGAAAAGGTAAAAACTTAACTCTGTTGAAAATAGATGATGTCAACAACATAGGTTCTTTGCGATTAAGAATACGCTCCGTTGTAGAAAGTCTAAAATTTGGAAGCAATACTGCAAAAAATGAACCTTTCCTTACCACTAAAGTTTTTACACAGCAAGAGCGACATCGCACCATTTTAGCCCCCTATTTTGCCGAAGGATATTCAGAATTATTGCCTCCGCTTTTCAAATTGATGGGCTTTGAGTTGGTCAATTTGCCCGCAGGTGATACAGAAGCGGCGGAATTGGGACTTAAATTTGCCAACAACGAAGTCTGCTATCCGGCGACCATTGTTATCGGCAGTATCATAAAGTCCTTACAGAGTGGTCGTTACGACTTAAACAATGTGGCTATCGGAATGACACAAACGGGAGGTCAATGTCGTGCCTCGAATTATTTGCCACTCATTAAAAGTGCAATGGTAGAGGCGGGCTATGCCGATATACCTGTTATTTCTGTTGCATTTGGCTCTGATTCAAGCAATTATCAACCCGGATTTGAACTCAAATGGGGAAAATGTATCAATATGGCTCTCTTTGGCATGTTGTACAGCGATTGTATTTCAAAATTATATTATCCCGCCGTCGCCAGAGAAACGCAAAAAGGAAAAGCAAAACAATTGAGACAACATTATATCCGCGCTTGTGTGCCTTATATTGAAAGTAAAAACAGCAAAGGTCTGTATAAACTTCTAAATGAGGCAATTGATGAGTTTTCAAAAATTGTTAATCCGAATATAAACGTGCCAAGTATCGGCATTGTAGGGGAAATTTATGTCAAATATAACTCATTCTCACACCGTCATGTTTTGGATTGGCTCTCTGAACAGGGAATTGAAGTGGTTGCCCCTTCGATGTACAATTTTTTTATCAATAGTTTTGTAAATCAACATATTAACAAAAAATTACACATCAAAAAAATAAGTACTCCCATTTTTGTTACGGATTTAATTTACAAAATTGTATCTGTTTATACGCATCGTTTTGATAGGATTTGCAGCCGTTATCCTTACTATCGTCCATTTTCAAACATGTTTCATGAGGCTGAATTGGCATCAAAATTGATAAATCAAGCCGCCAATTTTGGGGAAGGCTGGTTAATCCCTGCCGAATTAGCCAATTTTGCTGAAACGGGCGTCAATAATGCAGTGAGCCTTCAACCTTTTGGCTGTATCGCTAATCATGTGATTTTCAAAGGAATAGAAAAAAGAGTTAAAAAAATCTATCCGCAAATGAATTTATTATCACTTGACTTTGACGCAGGCACATCCGAAGCCAATATTCTCAATCGTTTGCATTTTATGGTCGAAAATTGCAAAAAAGAAACAAAAGGAATTGAAAATTGAAAATTGAGAATTGAGAATTTTTTTTTGCATTTTGGGATAAAAACGTTCTAAAATCGGAGAAAAATTTGGGTAAGGCATACCTTACATCTACATGCAAAATATTGATAATCAATTCTCTACACTCTACACTCTACACTCTGAAAAAAAAGGTTTTTAATTTTTAATTGAAGAAAAGGTGTATTTTTGTAAGTTAGTATAAAAATAAATACTTTTATATTTTATGTTAGAGTCAAAAAGATATTTGCTTTTGAGCATTTTTTTTATGGGATTTTTAGGGATAATGTGCGGACAGAATAAACCTGCAAGCACTTCTAAAAACATTGATAATGAGGCTAATACAATTTTAAAAAATGTACAAGCCAAGGTATCATCTTATACTACTATTTTTATTGATTTTACGGTGCATACCATTCAAAAAGAAAAAGTGGTGGAAGAATTTAGTGGCAAAATTCGTGTCAAAGGGAAAAAATATATTTTGGAAACCGAAGACCAAATTATATACTGTAATGCGGTCAATGTTTGGAATTATTTGCCTCAACAGGAGGAAGTTACGCTCTCTATGTATGACTCCACAGAACAATCTCAATTTGTCAATCCTGCTCTTTTAATCAAAGATTTTCAAAAGCAGTTCAGTGCAAAATTTATCAGAGAAGAAACACAAAAAGGGACGCTTGTTCAAATCATTGACCTGACACCCTTACAATCGGCAGCGTATTACAAAATAAGGCTTTTTATCAATAAGTCAAAACAACAAATTACACAAACAACTATCTATCAGCGAGATGGTGTTTCTTATACTTATTTTGTGGATAAATTTGTTGTAAATCAGGCAATTGATGATAAGCAATTTATGTTTGACAAATCAAAATATCCATCAATTGAGTTAATAGATTTAAGATAAATGTTGTATTTTTTTATCCGATTTTTTAAAAATAGAGTTTGGGGCAATTTAGCGGGCAAAATAGGTTTATTTTGTGCAATATTAGCCCTTTTGGGTGCTTGTACGCCCTGTAAAAAACTCAAAGAATCGGAGTTTTTATTGGTAAAAAATAAAGTTACCGCCGACCGCAAAGACGTACCTACGTCCGATATTGGATATGTAGTGCGTCCGCGTCCCAATAAAAGAACTTTTGGCATATTTTTGTGGAAAGTAGGCATTTATCAATCTTTACAACCTGATGAAAATCAACAAGATACAAATTCAGTAGCAAATACTGACACTTATTGCTCTCATTTGAAAAATATTTTGTATAATTCTTTTGGAAAAAGTGAGTATTTACTTGATACTGTTGTAGTTAATAAACATATAGAAAATTTTTGGAATTTCAGGTCATGGTTTCAACAAAATTTTGGAGAACCACCTGTCCTATTGGACACCTCGCTGATAGACTATTCTTTGCAACAAATTACGACCTCAATGCTCAATCGTGGCTGGTTCAATGCAAAAACCGAATATACAGTGCAATTCAAACGCAAGCGGGCGAGTGTGCATTATTCTATCACGGCAGGCATCCCTTTTAAAATATATCGCATTGATTATCAAATAGATGATGAAAAAATACGCAATTGGGTTATCGCCGACACCGCACGCTGTTTGTTCAAAAGCGGACAACAATATGATGCAGATAAATTGGACGCAGAACGAGAACGCATCGCTAATTACTTGTTAAACAGAGGATATTATGGTTTTTCCAAAAATTTTATTCATTACGAAGCAGATACAAATTTAAATTCTTATGCCGTCAATATACGCATGATTATCTCTTCTCCCCGCTACCAAATTGATGATTCTACAATTGTAGAAGGAAAACATAAATGCTTTAAAATCAATACAGTAACTATCTATTCTGACTATTCCGAATGGGACAATGCACAAGAGAAAGATTTGGTCAATTATACCGAAATTGTTAAAAAAACGGACACCAATCACTACCGCATCTTTTACTATAATGCAGAACAAAAATATAAGCCGTCTGCATTGATATATCCTGTATTTTTTAAGCAAAATGACATCTATTCCCGCATCCGCTCTCAACGAACTTTTGATAGATTTTTGACAATGAAAAACTTTGATTATGTAAAAGTTCTCTATTCCGAAACCGCCGAAAGTATGAAAAATTATCGGCAAGATACAGGTCAATTGGACTGTAAAATCATGTTAGTCAATAAAAAACGTCAATCTATGGGCTTTGAAATTTTGGCTAAAAATATAGGCGGTATTTTTGGTTTGGGGGGCAATATTACCTATTTAAACCGCAATCTTTTTAAACGTGCCGAATCATTGCAGGCAACACTCAAATATACGCAAGAAATGCAATTTGACTCTACAAAAGCCAATTTTGATAATTTTGAAGCAGGAGGCACAATAGCATTGGAATTTCCACGCTTTTTATTTCCCATTCCGCCACAAAATGTACCCAAAAATATGTACCCAAAAACATTGATAACGCTGGGTATCAATTACTTAAAGCAAGATTATTTTGCACGTTTTCTCACCAATACATCTTTTACTTATGAATGGAGTGAAAGGAAAATCGCTCAACAACAACGACTTACGCACTCCCTTTCTATTTTGGATTTTAGTTTGGTAAAAATGAATTTAGCAAATGGTTTTATGGATACACTAAGGGCTAAAGTTCCCAATGTGAGAACTTTCCAACGAATGATAGAGCGTTATAAAGATGTATTTTTGATGGGAACAACATATCAAATTACCCTGCAAAAAAGCACTTTGTACGTATTTCGTGCCAATTTTAGGGCTTATGGCAATCTTTTGTACGGTTTTATGTCGGCGGCGGACAAAACAACGCAAAAATATAAAGATACTTTGGGACGTTATCAAATCGGGGGTATTCCGTTTGGGAGTGGAATTACGGCTGATGTAGATTTTGTATTCAACATTTTACAAAAGCGAAATGATGCTTTGGTGTTCCATTTATCGGTCGGCATGGGCTTACCCTATGGCAACTCATCCGCTCTCCCCTTTGAATATACTTACTATTTGGGCGGTGCAAATTCTATGCGGGCATGGAAAGCACGGACATTAGGACCCGGCAGCAGCATTGACTCTTCCGGCATTGACAAAGGTGGCGACATCAAATTTGAAGTCAACCTTGAATACAGAGTTCCTATCTACAAGCGTTTTCATTTTGGAGTTTTTGCGGATGCAGGAAATGTTTGGACTATGCACAGTTCTTTGCCCAATGGAAATTTTGCTTTTAATCGATTTTACAAAGAAATTGCGCTTTGTGTAGGGGTAGGATTGCGACTGGATTTGTCATTTTTTGTCATACGTTTGGATTATGCACTCAAACTACATGACCCCGGCAAAGAGACCGCAAACGGCTGGCAACAATTCAATTGGAAAGATTACAAAACTTTCCGCAACGACAGAGGAATTGTGTTAGGAATCGGATACCCATTTTAAAAAGTGGAGATTTTTTTTTGCATTTTGGGATAAATTTGTTCTAAAAGATTCAATTATCTTATTTTTTTATCTTTGGGATACCCAACTGTTTACATATTTCATTAGCAAGCATATCTCCTATTTCAATGTGTCTGGGTAATGCTGTTTGTTTGTTGTTGATAAGGTTTTTAATAATCGTATGATTTGTTCCTTCTCTACATATAACACATTGGTTATCAGAGAGATATTTCCACAAAACAGTTCTTTTCACAGCATTGCAATTTTAGCAATTTTTCTATGTATAAGCCGTTTTCCGCGGGACTGTTTTGCCACTTCTTCTTTCTGAATTTCCAAAAGCATAGAAATAACCTCTTGTAAATTTGCTTTTGCTTCTGCAATTGTTCTCCCTTGCGTAATGGCATTGGGCATTTGTTCACATTGGGCAAAATACCATCCGTTTTCCATTTTCTCAAATATTGCCGTATATTCCATAATATTTTCGCTATTTTATCTAAAAAAAAATACTGTTTTACAAAGATACACCTTTTCTTCAATTAAAAATTAAAAATTAAGAAATTAGAGTTTTTTTACCCTTCACTCTGTATCTTTCACCTCTTTTGGGTAAAGCATGCCTCCCAACTTTCAACTTTATCAGTCCATTGGGGTGAAGGTGCCTATGCTTTCGGCAACCATAACGAAGGTTTCACTTGCTTTTTTGTGCATTTTAACAGCCGTTTGGAAAGGTTCGAGGTGAATTTTTCCGTTCATTAGTCCCACCATCATATTTGTTTTTCCGTTTAAAAGTGAGTGTACAGCAGCAACACCAAATTGGCTGGCAGTAGTGCGGTCATACGCACTTGGACGTCCGCCACGCTGAATATAACCCAATACAGACACTCGCATTTCAAATTGAGGAAATTCGGCACTCAATTGTTCTGCTATTTGGGTTGCCCCGCCATGCACTCCTTCGGCAACCATAATCACACTTGATTTATTTTGCATTGCCCGCTCTGCCAAAAATTGCCTTGCTCGCTCTATTTGATTGTGCTGTTCGGGGATAAGAATAATTTCTGCTCCGCACGCCAAGCCACTGTGCATTGCCACCGACCCCGACTCATGCCCCATTACTTCCACAAAAAATATCCTATTGTGCGAACTTGCCGTGTCGCGTATATTATCTACCGCATTGACCACCGTGTTGAGACATGTATCAGAGCCAATAGTATAATCTGTCCCACAAATATCATTATCTATTGTGCAAGGAATGCCAATTATCGGAAAATCAAACTCTTTGGATATCGCCGCAGCACCTCTAAAAGTGCCATCGCCTCCCAAAACAACCAATGCATCTATGCCTTCTGATTGCAAATTTTCAATGGCTGTTTTTCGGCAAGAATAATCCATAAATTCAGGACAGCGTGCTGTGCGTAAAATAGTACCTCCTGTTTGTATTATTCCACTGACACTCTGCGAATTAAGTGCAATAAATTCTTTAAAAAGTAAGCCTTTATAACCTGCAATAATTCCCTCCACTTGCAAACCATTATTGATAGCCGTTCTTGTTACGGCTCTGATAGCAGCATTCATACCGGGAGCATCTCCACCTGAAGTTAAAATACCAATTTTTTGTAATCCTTTCATTATCATTTATTTATATTTTATATCCCAAAAAAACAATTTATTTTACAAAAATACACCTTTTCTTCAATAAAAAAATAAAAAACGTTTTTTTTCAAAGTGTAGAGTGTAGATTTTTTGCATTGTCTGAACTGTGATTTGGAATGATTTTTTTGATTTATATGATTATTTTAATCTTATCAATCTTATGAAAATCGTGGTTCAGACAAAAAAAAATCAAAAAAAAAATTTTCTCCTTGACAATCAACAAAATATAAAATAATTTCAACTTTTTTTTCGCAAAATTAACTTTTGTATCAAAAAAAGTGTATCTTTGCAAAACATGTAAAAAGTATAATCAATTTTTTAATAGGAAAAAGTAATATGGTTGATAAAATCAGTCAAAATTTAAAGTACAGCAATAATGCTGGGGTAATG
>JAISTU010000047.1 GCA_031272415.1 Bacteroidales bacterium
ACTTCGGTTTTCCCGTTATTTTTCCTTGGTCTCTTCTCCATGGTTTGTTTCGCATCCCGCACCCGGTTGTCTCCGGTCTCTCTTGTCATAAATACTTGATACGCTTTCATAACTTTTAAAAAAATCTGATTAATACTATAAATAAATAAAAAATTTTAAACACGAAAAAAATGGAATAAGATGTCCAATTACATAAAATCTTAAAAATCAAGTAAATCTTATTAAGATCGTGGATTAGACGATTGATGATTTTGAATTGATAATTTTTAATTTTTAATTGCCAAAATACACGTAACTCATTGATTATCAGTGAGTTGGGGGGGGGGGGGGGGGGGGTAAATGATTGATAAAAATAAAAATGCACAGCAAAAGCGTGCTTTTTATTGTCTCTCTCTCACAAAGACTCAAAGCATTCTCCCTACACATTAACACAGCACTTTCGCTGTACTTTAAATTCTGACTGATTTTATCAACCATATTACTTTTTCCTATTAAAAATTTGATTAACTTTTTACATGTTTTGCAAAGATACACTTTTTTTTTTTGATACAAAAGTTAATTTTGCGAAAAAAAAAGTTGCAATTATTTTATATTTTGTTGATTGTCAAGGAGAAATTTTTTTTGAGTTTTTTTGCATTGTCTGAACCACGATTTTTACAAGATTTATAAGATTAACAAGATATAATAATCACACAAATCATGTTAATCATTCAAAATCACAGTTCAGACAATGCAAAAAAATCTACACTCTACACTCTACACTCTGAAAAAAAGGTTTTTAATTTTTAATTGAAGAAAAGGTGTATCTTTGCATTTTAGCAGGATGGAATATAAAAAAGATGAGATATTTTGCTAAAAGAATTTGTATAATTCAAATATGTTAGTGGATTTAAAAAGAGCAAAAATTATTTTCCCTATTTTTTTGGGGGTATCCTTATCGATAGGATTTTTATTGGGATTTTTTTTTACGTCTGACAAGCGGGCAACGGCGATGCAATATCCTTTTTCGGAGATTGCGGAGGTGTCTCAATTGTTGGAAAAGTATTATTTTGACAGCGTTAGTGCAAAAAAATTAACACAGGAAGCCATTCGAGGCATGTTGGCAAACCTTGACCCGCACTCATCTTATATTTCAAAAGAAGAAACCGAACAGACCAATGCAATGCTCATGGGGGAGTTTGAAGGCATTGGTATTCAGTTCAATGTGTTGAATGACACCGTTTTGGTTATCAGCGTAAATGCGGGCGGTCCGTCTCAAAAAGCAGGACTTTTGCCCGGCGATAAAATTATTTGGGTAGATAGCATTAAAGTTGCCAATGTTAAAATTCAAAATACGGAGATTATTCGCTTATTACGCGGGAAAAAAGGTACTTCGGTGAAAGTAGGCATTTTACGTCAAAATATTTCTAAACCACTGTATTTCAAGATAATAAGGGATAAAATACCTGTCCATAGCGTTGTGGCGGCATACATGATTGCACCGCAAATTGCGTACATCAATATCAATAATTTTGCTGTTTCCACAGGTGAAGAATTTCATAAAGCATTGAAAGACTTAGTATTACGGCAAAATGCGGATAAGTTGATAATTGATTTGCGGGGTAATCCGGGCGGCTATTTAGAATCTGCCATTAAGATATGTGATGATTTGTTGCCTGCCAAAAAACTCATTGTTTATACTTACGGACAGGCGGTTGGCAAACAGAATTATTATGCCGATAAAGGGGGTATTTTCACCTCTGATAAACAGCAAGTGGTGGTTTTGATAGATGAATATTCTGCCTCTGCGAGTGAAATTGTTGCCGGTGCGTTGCAAGACCATGACAGAGGGATTGTCATCGGTCGGCGTTCTTTTGGTAAAGGCTTGGTACAGAGGCAGTTCAACTTACAGGACGGCTCGGAAGTGATGATAACGGTTGCCCGCTATTACACCCCCACCGGTCGCTGTATTCAGCGCCCTTTTGAATCGGAAAATATGGATGACTATTACAACGACATTTACAACCGTTACCAAAAAGGTGAAATGCAGAGTGCGGATAGCATTACTTTCCCCGATTCGCTTTGTTTTCTCACGCCAAAGGGAAAAAAAGTCTATGGTGGGGGCGGCATTATGCCTGATATTTTTATTCCTATTGAAAAATCGGACAGTATTATTTATTTCAATGTCCTTAATAATCAACAAATTGTGTTTTTATATGCAGTGGAATATGCTGACAAAAACCGTACTCAAATTAAGGAAAAATATCCAAAAGGAGCCGATTTTATAAAAAATTTCACCATAAATGAAGCCATGCTCAAAGAAATTTTAGCCAAAAATCAGGTAACAGAATTAAAAAAACAGCCTTTGCCAAAAGAATCTGCTCAAATGTTGCGTCAATGGCTCAAAGCATACATTGGGCGAAATTTATATGGAGATAATACTTTCTATCAAATTGTTAATCAAGAAGATAAAGTAATTCAAGCCGCCATTAGAGAATTTAAAAACGTCAAATAATTTATCCGATTATGCAAAAAAATCTTTCTCCGCTTAATGTTGTTTTAATTTGTAACGGAGTAAGCATTTTGTTGCTGTTGCTGTTTGAGATTGTAATATTTCAAATTGAGCCGTCCACGGGCTATACTTTGGCTTGGTTTTTGGGAATTATTGCGGCATTTGCGGTCGGCGTTTTTGTGTCTTATTTGTTAGTAAATTATTTTATTTTCGGACATATTAAATTGATTTACAAATTAATACATGAATTTAGAATTGGAAAAATTGAGCCTTCCAATGCGTTTTTTTTACGCAAAAATATTCTCCAAGATGTTGAACAAGAAACGCAATCTTTTATTGTTCAAAAACAACAGGAAATCAAGCATTTAAAAGAATTAGAACAGTATCGAAAGGAGTTTTTGGGCAATGTGGCACACGAACTCAAAACACCGCTCACAGCCATGCAAGGGTATATTTTGACCCTTTTGGACGGAGGTCTTAATGAACCGACTATCAATGAGTTATACCTCAAACGAACAGCATCAAATATTGAAAGAATGACCGAAATTGTCAATGATTTGGTAACAAT
The DNA here is from genome assembly GCA_031272415.1 of Bacteroidales bacterium. Taxonomy (GTDB): domain Bacteria; phylum Bacteroidota; class Bacteroidia; order Bacteroidales; family WCHB1-69; genus JAISTU01. The sequence continues at coordinate 3,060 of JAISTU010000047.1, forward strand.
TACCGGACTGGAGTCTGAAGAAAATTCACCCAAAATTGAGCGTTTTAATCTCACCGAAATAATAGAAGAAGTGTTTAATTTGCTTGAAATGCAGGCTAAAAACAAGCATGTTTCTTTACAAATGAAATTTTCTACCGAAAAACAATATCCTGTATTGGCAGATAAAACATTGATAATCAAAGTATTAATAAATTTAATTGAAAATTCTATCAAATACAACGACAAGTCGGAGGGGCTGACAACTGTTAGTATTTTTGACGTGGGCGAAAATTATCTCATTGAAGTTGCCGACAACGGTATTGGTATTGAAGAGCAACATTTTTTACGACTTTTTGAGCGGTTTTACAGGGTAGATAAAAATCGTTCTCGTTCCACCGGCGGTTCGGGTTTAGGTTTAGCCATTGTAAAACATATATTAGACGCTCATCATCAGTCCATTACCGTCAGTAGCGTGCCAACCAAAGGAGCAACATTTGGATTTACATTGAAAAAAGGGTGAAAAATGTTTTAAAAATTTTCCCGCACTTTTTAAAAAGGCAAATTCTTATCATCTATGTTTACAAACACAAAATCCATTTGTTTTTTGGCTAAATTGACGGCTTTTACTTTGATATGAACTTTATCGCCCAATCGGTAAATTCTTCCACTGTGCTGCCCTACATAACGATAGTTGTCTTCATCATAATAATAAAAATCATCAGATAGTGATTTCACAGAAACCATTCCTTCGCATTTGGTTTGGGCTAATTCGACCCAAATACCCCATTTGCTGACGCCGGAAATTAAACCCTCAAATTGTTGCCCAACCTTATCTGACAGATATTCAGCTTGTTTATATTTAATGGATGTGCGTTCTGCTTCTGTTGCTCGCTGTTCCATGTCGGAAGAGTGTTTGCATTTGAGTTCCAATGTATTTGCATCAATATTTGCATTTTTACCGACAAGATATTTTTCCAACAAACGGTGCACCATTAAGTCGGGATAGCGTCGTATCGGAGACGTAAAATGGGTGTAATATTTGAACGATAAACCGTAATGACCAATATTATTGGAGGAATAAATGGCTCTTTGCATAGTGCGTAGGGCAAGCGTTTCTATCATATTTTGCTCGCCTTTCCCTTGTACGGCAGTAAAAAGTTCATTGACGGAATTGACAAAACTTTTCCGTGAATTGGACTTAATACTATAGCCCAGTTTGTGAATAAAAGTGCTGAATTTATTGATTTTTTCATCCAAAGGCTTGTCATGAATGCGGTATACAAATGGTTTTGGTTCTACATTAGGGGCAGTTTTTCCAATCAATTCGGCTACTTTTCGGTTCGCAAGTAGCATAAAATCTTCTATCAATTTGTTAGAATCCTTATTTTCTTTGATATAAACACCGATTGGCTTTGCATTTTCGTCCAAAATAAATTTAACTTCTTCTGTTTCAAAGTTAATCGAACCGCTTTTAAAACGCTCCTCTCGCAACGCTTTAGCAATGGTGTCAAGGGTGAGAATTTGTTCGGCATAAAGACCTTTTTTCTCTTCAATAATTTGCTGAACTTGTTCATAATCAAAACGATGATTGGAATTTATAATCGTTTTTCCTATCCATTGTTTAAATATTTTTCCATGAATGTCCAACTCAAACACAGCCGAAAAGCACAATTTATCCTCGTGCGGGCGAAGAGAACAAACTTCATTTGACAACAATTCAGGCAACATAGGTATCGTCCTGTCTACTAAATAAATAGATGTTGCCCTATTGTAGGCTTCTTTGTCAATCGAACTGCCTTCTTTGACATAATACGACACGTCCGCAATATGAACGCCTACCTCAAAGCGATTGTTCGGCAAAGCCCGTAACGATACCGCATCATCAAAATCTTTAGCATCAGAGGGGTCAATAGTTATCGTAAACACATCTCGAAAATCTCGCCTTAATTTGATTTCTTTTTCGGAAATTTGAAGGGGTATTTTTTTTGTTTCATTTTCAACTTCCTTTGGAAAATCGGGCAAAAAAGCATTGTCAATCACAATAGACATCATCTCTACATTGTTGTCTCCCGGTACCCCCAGCACTTTCACTACTTTTCCAAACGGATTTCGTGCATGTTCAGACCATTCTGTAATTTTTGCAACTACTTTTTGACCATCTTTTGCCCCCATTAAAGCATTGTTAGGCAATAGAATATCTATCGGCATTGATGTATTGTCCGCCACCAAGTAAGACATATTGCGGCTCTTTTTGACCGTCCCTACAAACAATTCTTTGTGTCTTTTAATAATTTTGACCACCCGCCCTTCTGTCCGTCTGCCTTTTCGGGCGGGAAACAAATGTACCAACACTATATCACCATTGAGTGCCTGCAAAGTATTGTTGGGAGCGATGTAAATATCTTCTGCATCGGCTTGTAGAGGCAATAGATAGGCTTTTCCTGTTTGTTTCATACTGATTTTTCCCTCAATAAGATTGCCTTCTTGGGTGGCAATATGGACAGGATTTAGTTTGTATTTGCCTCTATTTCCCTCCACTAATACATTATTTTGCACCATTTCTGCAATTTGGAGGCGAATTTTATCTTTATCTTCTTTCCCACTAATGTTCATTTGAGCCGCTATCTGTTTGTAATTAAAAAACTGATAGGGCGAGGTAGTAAATATTTCTAAAATTTGCGCTGTAAAAGTAGCATTTTCAACTTGTTTTAATCTTCTTCTTGAATGTTTTTTAGCCATAATTATTTTTTTTTTTTTATTTTAATTTTATGCTCTTATATAACGTCATAAAAAGTAAAAGATTGTGTAAAAATAGATTTTTTTAGAGTGGAGAAATTTACGATTGTGGATTTATGACTGTAGATTTTGACTCGAAGAATCATATATTTGTAGATTTATTTGTTTTTAACACAATAATTTGTACATTTTTGCGTTGTATAAAAAAAGTAAAACATTATGCGAAAACATTTTAACGTAGCAGGTCCTTGCAGGGAGGACGAACATTATATGATAGATGCAACAGAAAGGTTGCACAATGAGTTGGCGGATTTAATTGATTCTAAGCAATATTTTGTCATTCATGCGGCTCGGCAAGTGGGAAAAACAACCCTTTTGCTCAATTTGAGAGACAAATTAAATGCGGAAGGAAAATATTATGCTTTATATTGTTCGCTGGAAAACGTGCAACCGTTTCCCAATCCCGAACAAGGCATTCCTGCCATTTTGAATTGCCTGAAAACGGATATTCGTTTTTCACAATTTCCTGATAGACTGAATTTTGCAAAGAATATGGAAGGGGTGGATATTTCTAATCAAATTAGAACTGCAATTACGGATTATTGCGTTGGGTTGGATAGACCACTTGTATTATTTTTTGACGAGGCAGATTGCATGAGCGAAAACACGTTGATTTCATTTTTACGGCAACTACGCAATGGCTATGTAAATCGGACAAGTATTCCTTTTCCTGTATCTATAGCGTTGGTAGGGATGCGAAATATCCGCGATTATAAGGCAAAAATCAGGGCAAATCAAGAAACACTCGGCACCGCAAGCCCTTTTAATATCATTACAGAATCTTTAACGCTCCGCAATTTCACCAAAGAAGAAGTGTATCAACTTTATAATCAACATACTACAGCAACAGGACAGATTTTTGAAAAATCGGCAATAGAACTTGCTTTTGAGCAAACACAAGGACAGCCTTGGTTAGTCAATGCTATCGCAAGGGAAGTGGTTGAAAAGCAATTGAAGAAAGATTTTTCTATTACAATTACCCCACAAATGATTGAAACTGCGATAAATACAATTATATTAAGGCGAGATGTGCATATTGACC
>JAISTU010000095.1 GCA_031272415.1 Bacteroidales bacterium
ATTGAAGATTTGGAGTTTATTTTGGTGGAATTGGAAAAGGATATTAAACTGAAAGGTTTGACGAAATTGCAACATAAACAGTTGGCTGTCTTGTGGTTACGCTTTTTGAAAGAGACGCGGGGAGATAGGACGATAGGGGCTTCAGAATTGTCTCAACATGCAGAACTTCAAAAAGCGGTAAGTATTTGTGAGGTAGGGGGGTACACGGATGCGGAATTGTTTCTATACGAGCGTAATTCTGACGCCATTTCAACCGAAAAAACCCTCCAAAACGAAACCCGAAGAGAGGCTTTAGAAGAAGGTGAGGCAAAAGGATTAGCAAAAGGAAAAGTAGAAGGAAGAATTGAAGGAAGAATTGAAGGAAGAGCAGAAGGCGAAAAGAAAAAAGAAACAGAATTTATTTTAAAAATGTGGCACAAGTTGCAATCTATTGAAGAAATTCATGCTTTGACGGATATTCCGCTGGCTACAATTGAAGAAATTTTAACACAAAATGGGATAAATACATAAAATGGAAAATGCGGAAATTTCAGGATAAAAATTCATTCTCCTTTGTTAAAAAAGTTGAGAATTAAGAGTTTTTTTGCATTTTGGGATAAATTTGTTCTAAAAATTGAAAGCAAATTTTCACCCTTACCCTACAATCTCTTAATTTTTAATTGACTGATGCTCACTCAAAATACGCCAAAATTGTTTTTTTTGCTTTTACTCTTTGACCTAATTCCACGTTAATTCGGGCGGTTGCAGGCAAAAGAACATCAACACGCGAACCGAATTTGATAATGCCTAACTCTTCTCCTTGTTCGACTGTTTCTCCTTTTTTGGCAAAACAAACAATACGTCTTGCCATTGCACCTGCTATTTGTTTGACAATCAATGATTTAGATTTATTTTCTTTGTCTTCAATCCACACCGCAGAATGTTCATTTAAATCGGACGATTTAGGATGCCATGCCACAATTTTATCCCCCGGATAATAATCTGTCATTACAATTTCGCCCGACATGGGGTAAAAATTGACATGAACGTTCATCGGAGACATAAAAATAGAGATTTGTATTCGATTTTGTTGTGAATATTTTTGGTCTAATTTTTCTTCAATGATAACAATTTTGCCGTCTGCGGGCGAAAAAATTGCATTTTCATCTTTTTCAATCCACCGAAATGGATATCGAAAAAAGAAAATTATCATCGCCACAATAGCAATATGCACAACACAAAGTGCATTGCTGAGAAATGAATATTGCGGACTAAAACAATATTTGTACGCCACGCATAACCCTAACGATACTAACGAAACAATTAAAATAATTAAATAACCTTCTGAATGAACTTTAATTTTTGGATTCATAAACTTATAAAATAATATATAAATAAAACAAAATTACAGGCATAACCATTAAAAAAGAGTCAAATCTATCTAAAATACCGCCGTGTCCGGGCAAAATATTCCCCGAATCTTTGACCTCAAATTGACGTTTTAAGAGAGATTCAAACAAATCTCCCAAAGTGCCAAAAACTACTATAATAAACGCAAAACCTAACCATTGAGGTATATTGAGTGGCAAAATGGGCAAAATTTTGGGCATAAATGCAGCCAAAATCAGCGTCAATAAAAGAGAACCAATAAATCCCTCCCATGATTTTTTGGGAGAAATCCGCTCAAAAAGCCGATGTTTCCCCCATAAACTACCAATACAATACGCCAACGTGTCATATACCCACAAAAAAATGAAAACCATTAAAAACAAATACTTCGATTCGCCCTTACAAACCCCGTCAAAATAAGGGAAAAACATGGTCGCCGCAAACGGAAATATCAACCAAAAAATTCCCACAACACTTAATGCTGCCTGTGTAAATGGCTGTTCTGTTTTGCGAAATAATTCCCAAAACATTGATACACAGAGCATTACGGCAGTTGTTGCCAAAACAAGCGGAAAATCAATCATCTTCAATACAAGTCCTGCATAGACGGCACAATAGATGACCACAGATGCTACAAAAAAGACAATAGATAAACGTATTCCTTTCTGTAACAATATGTTACGGTATTCCCACAGTGCCAAACAAGCCACAATTAAAAATAAGTTGGCAAGTAGTGCCCCCGTAGGGAAAGTGTCTGATTCAAAAAGAACTACAAACACAATCAGTGCGACATAGACTATTCCGGATATTGTTCTTATAATCAGGTTTTTCATTTTGTAATATATTGATTATTCGGTTGTTGTATCTTTTTTAGCAGAAGAATTTTTTTGTCTTTGACGTCTCCGTTTAGGAGCAGTATTTTTTTGTTCTTCTGTTGCAGCAGGGCTTTGTTTTTGAACAGTTTTTGTTTTTTCCTGTTTTACTTTTGTGGTCGTTTTGGGATTGGTGTCCTGTTTTGTGGCTGAATTTCTTTGTCTTCTGTGGGTATTTCTTTTTGGTTTAGTTTCACCTGAAAAGATAGTATTTTCTGCCTCATAAGGTCGTTTGCCAAAAATATTTTCCAAATCTTCACGGAAAATAACCTCTTTGTCCAATAATTTTTCTGCCAAAATGGTCAATTTGGCTTTATGCTCTACCAATATTTTTTTAGCGGCTAAATAGGCTTTTTCTATTAATTGATGTACCTCATCGTCCATCAATTGCGCCGTTTTTTCGCTGTATGGGCGTTGAAAAGCATATTCGGATTGTCCGCTTGAGTCGTAATAACTGATATTGCCCAATTTAGGATTTAACCCATAGTAGGCAACCATAGCATAAGCCTGTTTAGTAACGCGTTCAAGGTCATTGAGGGCGCCGGTAGAGAGCGTACCAAAAATCACTTCTTCTGCCGCCCGACCGCCCAAAGTAGCCGTAATCTCGTCCATCATTTGCTCTATATTGGTAATTTGTCGCTCTTCGGGCAAATACCATGCAGCCCCTAACGATTTTCCACGCGGTACTATCGTAACTTTTACTAACGGAGCCGCATATTTCAACATCCAACTGACAGTCGCATGTCCGGCTTCATGATAGGCAATCACTTTCTTCTCATCCGCAGAAATAATTTTACTCCTTCGCTCCAAACCACCTACAATGCGATCAATGGCATTAAGAAAGTCCTGTTTATCAACTTCCTTTTTGTTGTATCGCGCCGCAATCAGCGCTGCCTCATTGCATACATTGGCAATATCTGCACCTGAAAAGCCGGGTGTTTGACGTGCAAAAAATCCTAAATCAACTGATTTTGAAAGTTTTAAATCACGTACATGCACCTCAAAAATTTCTTTTCTTTCTTCCAAATCAGGCAATTCTACATGTATTTGGCGGTCAAAACGTCCTGCTCTTAACAATGCTTTATCCAAAACATCGGCTCTATTGGTGGCGGCTAAAATGATAATTCCTACATTGCCGGAAAAACCATCCATTTCCGTAAGTAATTGATTAAGAGTATTTTCCCGCTCATCATTAGTACCTGTTATTGAGTTGCGTCCTCTTGCACGTCCGATGGCGTCAATTTCATCAATAAAAATAATGCAAGGGGCTTTTTCTTTGGCAGTTTTAAATAAATCACGCACCCTGGACGCACCTACACCGACAAACATTTCCACAAAATCAGACCCCGAAAGCGAAAAGAAAGGTACTTGTGCCTCCCCTGCTACGGCACGGGCAAGTAACGTTTTTCCCGTCCCCGGAGGTCCTACCAACAACGCTCCTTTGGGAATTTTACCCCCCAAATTGGTGTATTTTTTGGGGTTTTTTAAGAAATCGACAATCTCCATCACCTCTTCTTTTGCACCCGGCAAACCGGCAACATCTTTGAAGGTAATAGAAACTTGTTGATTATGGTCATACAATTGCGCCTTTGATTTGCCAAAACTAAAAATGCCACCCGCACCTCCATTACGCCCCGCATTTCGCATCATAATAAAGATAAATATTAAAAAACAAATCGGCAACACTAACCATATTAAACTATCCCAACTCCAACTTTTGGAATTGTCAGCCACAATATTTACATATTTAAAATTGTCTTTTATGGCTTGTTGTCCTTCGGCGGTGGTGTCGGTGGCTAACTGTTTTTCAAGTATTTGCGACTCGTATGATTTAATATCTTCTTTAAAAGAGATTGGGTCAGTGATTTCTATAAAGAAATGAGGACCGTCTTTTTCTCTTTCAAAAGCCTTTTTATAGGCAGTGTCTTTGTTGACGGCATTGGGCTGAAGGTAAATTTCGGCTATATCTTTATGTTTAAAAACCGTTATTTTGCTTATATCGCCGTCAGTAATCATTTTTCGCAGTTTAATGTTGTCAATTGCCTCAACACTGCCGCCACTTCCCCAAAAAGTCATGGCAATAAATACGCCAAAAAGTAAAAGATAAAGCCAATAAAGACTAAATTTTTTCTTTTTGGGCTGATTTTCTACATTCGGAAAAAAGTTTTCCTGTTTTTTTGAATTATTTTTTTTATATTCTTGCTTACTCATAAAAAATAAAATGTCTGTTTAAAAGGTTTAAGTTATTCATAATGTGTTATTTTTGCGTCTTTCCAAAGACTTTCAATATCATAAAAAGTGCGGTATTCCGAAAGGAAAATATGCACTACAATGTCAAAATAATCTATCAAAATCCACTGTGCATTCCCAATACCTTCGGTAGATTTTGGCAAAATTTTTAATGACTGCTTTACATTAAGCAATACATTGTCACACAAAGCCTGTGCATGTATATTAGATGTAGCAGTACAAATAATAAAAGAATCAAAAAGCGTAGTCCCTAATACCGAAAGGTCTAATTCGGTAATATCTTTCGCCTTTTTGTCTTGCAATGCCGCTATAATTGTGGCTTTAAATTGCGTTATATCAATATTTATACTTGTTTTTTTCTCTGTCATTCAAAAAAAATATCATAAAATACAAAGATACACTTTTTTGTCAATTAAAAATTAAAAGCCGTTTTTTCAGAGTGCAGAGTGTAGAGTGTAGATTTTTTTTTTGCATTTTGGGATAAAAACGTTCTAAAATCAGATAAAACACACAATAATATCGGTGATTTGACGTTATTAAAGCAATGTAAGATAAAACTTT
>JAISTU010000097.1 GCA_031272415.1 Bacteroidales bacterium
CTTTTTCTCATTTTTATAATAATTTTCTCTATTTTTGCAAATTTATTTTACACAATCTACTGTTTTGTTGGAAACATTCATTGTCCAGGATGAAAAGGATCCAAGTACAGAATTACCCAACAAAAAATCACCTACCCCTACCTCACTGTTTACTATCGCAAATGCAACATTATTAAACACATAACTGCCCAATGTAACATTATTGATTAAAAATATACTTGCATTGGTGATACTGCCATCTGCCAGCGTTACAATTTGGTCTCCTTTGTAAATGCAATTTTTTTCGGTTAATATGCCGTCATAACTCAATTCCAACATATAATCGTAAGAAATCAGGCAGAAGTCTGCCCCGCTATCTACAATATAATAGCGGGTAGAAGTGCCTATACTTACTTTTATTCTTGCATGCTTACCAATAGCAATATAGGGTATCCTTTCCGACATCTGCCCGGAAACAATACTCGCTTTCGGCAAATCAAGTTTTTTCATACATTCATTGGCAGTTCGAGCCAATATTTCCGTCCCCATTACAGAATTGGAGATACTGATTTGTGTATATACTTCGTCACATGTATTCTCAACATCTTCGGATGTAATGCGTTTATAATTGGCTTTTTTCTTTAACTGTTTCATTACTTCGTCCACAAGGATAAAATAAAAACAATCTGCATTGATACCGGATTCAGACATTATACTTTCAGTGGCTTGATAATCAGCATTAAAAGTTCGATTAAATTCAAGCCCTGCTTTGAGATAATTCTCAATAATTTTCCACTCTTTATCCGTTTGAGCATATATTGCACTGAAACTGCAAAGTCCTACCAATAATACTATTATCCTGTTTTTCATAATTTTGCTAATTTAATTTTGTCCATTTCATACTTTTTAGATAGCATTTTGCTCTCAAACAGCCGCCTTTGAGCAAGATAGCAAATTCTTCTGCTTTTTGTTGGCTTTCAAATGGCATAGAAAACTGTCCGTTTTCTATGGGAGCAGTTACGTTTGGTGAACAAATCTCTATTCCATCCATTGTAAATAGCAAACGTTGTCCTACATTGGCAGCCGTGATTTTTGCCCAATCTTTTGCTTCTGCCGCATTCAATGTAACCCATACTAACCATTGTGCTCCGTCCTTTTTAACGCTAATATTTTGATAATCAAATCTTTCTCTCCCTAACAAATTGTCAAACAATGCCCTGTTCCTTTTCTTACTCTCTTTTGCATTTTCCCACATCTGAAAATGTCCTTTTGTTTCCACTAACTTTTTTGCCAGAGTGCTATCGGCAGCATTTAGAAAATACAATGAAAACTGTACTGTTGTATTGCTTGTGGGCGTATATTCCGCATTTCCAATACCTGCATAACCAAATCTATATTGCAAAGCATCTATTGATTGCCGTAACAATTGATAGATATATTCCCTTATTTGGTTTTCGGTTTCACAATCACGCAATTCGTAGCCTTTTTTGTGAATAAATTGCTCAAAAGCGGCACTGTCCAATTGCTGTTTTAAGCAATCAAAGACCAATGAATCGCTTTGTTTGGAATTTTCTATAATTGCCATTACATCAGGCGTAAAAGCATCAGGCTCAAATAATTCCAACAAAATATCCGCATCCGATAATTTAACTACAATTTCTGCATTGGGTTCTTTTGGGGTGCAGCCCAATAGCACTCCTGCCAAAATGCAGGACAATCCTATTTTTCTTAACTGTTTTAATCTCTGTTTTTGCATAATAATTCTATTTTATAATTTATAATTTTATTCTCCTTATTTGCAATATATTAACGAAAAAATTACTTTTAAAAGTAACACTATGCCTAATAATAGCAAATAGGTCTTTAAAACCTGTTTTTTATTAAGTGCGACAGGTTTCAAACGATATTCCTTGTGAAAAGAGAAGAAATTGCCTTCTTTTGAGAATATTCTATAAGACCCAAGAGGTATTATGGGTACAAAGAATATTATAATCCACTTTGTTGCTACATACGAGCCATCGCTTCTCTTATCCGCATGACCATACAAGGTCGTTCCAAAACCATTAAATGAAAACATATATTCAAAATTTATCTTAAATGCTAATATATATATTTATTATTATCTTGATGATAATCATTATTACACAAATAATTAAACAATTTTTTCCATGTCTGTGCGTAGAATCGTCATGTTTTTTATTAAATGTGTAGATTAACGCCATAATGAGTCCGATTGAAGATCCAAGTATACAAAGAACATAGGCTAACACAATACAAATGGTATGTAGTGTACCTCTATCTGTCTCTCTCTCTTTCTGCGATGACGCAATATCAGAGTCGTTGAATAGATTCGCAAACTCCTCATGTTCAAACGCATACGAAGATACACTATTCTCATTAGTGTATATGCTTGTATGGGGAGTGATAGTACCTCTTTTTATCAAATCTACTATCTCTTCTTCAGTAAACGGACCTCTTGCAAAATCCTTCTTATCGTAATAACTATAAATTTTCATAATTGTTTGATATTTAATTATTTATTTATATTATTTTATTTTATCCATTTCGCTATTATCTCCTTTTGGATTATCACCATATCGGTTCGGACGCCG
>JAISTU010000177.1 GCA_031272415.1 Bacteroidales bacterium
AGAGTGCAGAGTGTAGAGTGCAGAGTGTAGAGTGCAGAGTGTAGAGTGGAGAGTGGAGAGTGGAGAGTGGAGATTTTTTTTGTATTTTGGGATAAAAACGTTCTAAAATTGGACAAAGAGAAATAGATAAAATATTGATAATCAAACATGTAGAGACGTTGCATGCAGCGTCTGGATAATCAAATAATAATCAAATACAGGAGACGTAGTACACCATCATAATTCATAATTCTCAATTCTCAATTTTCAATTCCCCAAATTTTCAATTCTCAACGCAAAATTGTTTTTTATTTTTTGTTAAATCGAAGAAAGTTTGCATGTAAGAATAGGCATAAGTACGCATAGAATCCGCCTTTTGTGGGAATTGTGAAATAACATTTTCTGTTGATTTTTCGGCATAATTATACAAAAGAGTTTCACCTGTTTTGCGAATTATCAAAAAATAAGTACTGTCAATGACTCCCGTTTTATCATCTGCACAGAAAAACGCATAAGGTCGTTTTGTTTTTAGCACATCAACGCCCATTGTATTGTTGGTATAGGGCAAATTCAACACTCCCATTATTGTAGGAAACACATCCATTTGCATAGTGGGCTGTGTAAATATTTGTGGTTTCAAAAAATTGGGGGCATAAATAATAAACGGAGTATGATTGTAATTGAGCGACATTTCATAAATTGGCGACAATGCAGCCCCGTGGTCGGCTATGAAAACGAAAATTGTATTTTCAAACCAATTTTGTTCCAAAGAAAGTGTTATCAATTGCCGTATCGCCCAATCGGAATATTCTACAATTTGCTCTGTTTGCGGTAAATCTTTATTTTGGGGAACAAAATAGTTCGGTAAAATAATGGGACCATGATTGCTTGCGGTCATAAATACTGCCAAAAAAGGTTGATTTTTTTGGTGCAAATCATTGAGCAAAGGCATGGAAAATCGAAACATATAGTCATCAGGCACGCCCAAAGTACTCAAAATTTCTTTTGCAGGATAATCTTTTTGAGATATAACTTGTTGAAAATCATTCGCATACAAAAAACCTTCCACATTGTCAAACTGACCGTCATGTGTGGTAAAAAAGAGTGTAGAATAGCCGTTTTTCTTTAATGTATTGGCAATTCCGTTGTATCTCAACATGGAGGCATCCAACATAGGATGATAATCAAAAAGTGCTACAAAAGAACAAAGTGTGGAAAAGATGCCGTTATAAGTATGAATACCCGCCGTCCATGTATTGTCAAATGAATAGCCATTGCGGGCTAAACTGTCCAAAAAGGGTGTCAAATTTTGCGTATTTCCAAAGCGACTCATTCTCGCTGCCGACATGCTTTCCATTATCACCAAAATAACATTCTTTTTATGTTTTATTTGGCTTTGTGTCTCAATGTAACGTTTAAGAGGCGACTGTTCAAAAAGCGTATCTATTCCTAAAAACGATTGTGTAAGTCGCAGAGCATCAGCACTTTGCATCAATTTAGGATTTTCGGAAGAAGACGTAGAAAAACTGTCCATGAGTGTAAAAGTCGGATTTAAACCTAATTGATTGAAAAAAGGGTCGTTGCAAAAATAGGCAGTTCCGGTATGAATGGGCGATTTGGCGGCTATTCTGCCCCTCATGCTCACAAATATCAATCCTAATATGAGAACGTATGAGCCTGATAAAATCAATTTCGTTTTTATTGTGCTTTTTTCAAATCTAATGCCTTGAAAATGTTTGAATTGACGATTTAAAATGATAAAAAATAGAACTAATATCGCCAATAATACAAAAAAATACACATAATATCGTGGCTCTTGGGCTATCATTTTGAATAAAAATAACGGACTATCCATCCATTGAAAAGCAGTAACCGAAAAGCGAGCAAAAAATTGGTTAAAATAAGGAATATCTGTCGCACTGACCACAAATGTTAATCCAAATAAAACAGAAATCCATATTTGTGTGATTTTCAATGCTATACGACTAAATTTCCCCACAATGTGCATCACCGAGAGTGCCAAAAATGGAAAAAACATAATGTAGCCCGTGATTACCAAATCAAATCGCAAGCCCATCAAAAAAGATTGACATGGCAAAGATAGACGCACTTGACTGCCAAAATTAGGCTCATGATATGTGTATGTGCAAAACAATATTACTCTAAACAGTGTATAGACCGCTAAAACAAGCAAATACACTCTCAACGTTAGCCCAATAGGAAGAATTTTATCTATTCTTTTCATACTCTTTATTTCTCAAAAAACATTCAATCCCCCAAAAAATTTTAATTTTTAATTAAATTACAGGTCTTCGAGTCCATATCTTTTGAGTTTTCTATAGAGCGTTCTTTCTGATATGCCCAAATCTTGTGCTGCTTTTTTTCTTTTGCCGTTATTTTTTCGTATTGACTTGAGTATCAGTTCTTTTTCTTTTTCTTGAATGGAAAAAATATCTTCTGCGCTTGTGTTTTTGTCAAAATCTTCGTCAAAATCCTCATCAAAATCTGTAATATCTTCTAAATCAGCGTCATGATTCAAATATTCAGCCTCTTCTATATGCTCTTGTTTGTAGGATTTACTTGGCAAAACAGTAGCAGAAGTGGGGTCAAAAAGGAACGTATTTTTATCGGAACGCAAGGGGGGCTGTCCGTGTGTGAGGTCAGCAAATTGCCGTTTGAGTTCCGTAATGTCTTTTTGCATTTCGGCTAAAAACTTAAATATCAACTCTCTTTCAAAAGTCATATCACCGGAGAGAGAATGATGCGAAGATTTTAATACAGGGAGTGTATTTATCTCATTTTCAGGAATATAATTGGCTAAAATGGTGGAATTGATAACTCTTTCTTGTTCAATAATCGAAATTTGTTCAACAATATTTTTCAATTGCCTTACATTGCCGGGAAAACTGTATTTGAGTAACATTGCTTTGCCTGACTCATTGAGTTCAACCGCTGGCATGTGGTAGCGTTCTGAAAAATCAATAGCAAACTTCTTGAATAACAATAAAATATCGTCTTTTCTTTCCCGCAATGGAGGAATAGAAATCGGCACCGTATTGAGCCTGTAATAAAGGTCTTCTCTGAATTTTCCACGTGAGACGGCTTCAGTCATATTAACATTTGTTGCCGCAATCACCCGCACATCGACTGTCTGCACTTTGGACGAGCCTACCCGAAGATATTCCCCTGACTCCAAAACACGCAACAGTTTCACCTGCGTTCCCAATGGCAATTCTGCCACTTCATCCAAAAAAATAGTGCCGCCTCCTACCTGCTCAAAATATCCCTTTCTGGCATCGGTAGCCCCTGTAAATGAGCCTTTTTCGTGTCCAAAAAGTTCGGAATCTATTGTCCCCTCCGGTATCGCTCCGCAGTTGACCGCCACATAAGAAGCATGTTTTCTGGCACTGTTTTGATGAATAATTTTAGGAAAATTCTCCTTACCGACTCCACTTTCGCCTGTAATTAAGACCGTTAAGTCGGTAGGTGCCACTTGCAAAGCAATTTCTATTGCCCTTTTGAGTTGTGGCGAGTTCCCTATTATTCCATATCTTTGTTTTACACTCTGTATATCTAACAATTTTTAATGCTTATCTTTTAATTTCTCCAATTGTTTTCGCAATGCATCAATTGCACTGTCGGTAGCCTCTTCAAAAGTACGGCATTGCTTACTCGACAGCAAATCATTTCCTTTGATTTTTAACCGAATTTCAGCAATTTTGTTTTCGGGCTTATCTGTATTGTCTAATTTTAGTGTTACATCCGTCCCTATAAGATGGTCGTTTAACTTACTGATTTTCTGAACTTTAGAACGAATAAATTCTTCTAATTTTGCATCTGCTTTAAAATGAACCGAATTGATGTTAATCTGCATATTATTCTTAATTTTTTTATGCTCTTGGATGAGCCTGTTTATAAATTTGTTTTAATTTCTCTACTGACGTGTGAATATATACCTCAGTCGCTGCCAAAGATGTATGACCTAAAATGGTCTTAATGGCATTGAGGTCTGCCCCATTGTTCAACAAATGGGTCGCAAATGTATGCCGCAAAACGTGCGGACTTCGTTTTTCTGCAACTGAAACCATATCCAAATATTTTCTTACTATTTTATATATTAACGCAGGATACATTTTTTTATTGCATTTTGTACGAAAAATTTCTTCTTGATAATCAATTTTTCCAAATTCTTTTTCTAATTCATTGATATACAATACCAATAAATCTTTCATCAAAAAACTCAAAGGTACTAATCGCATTTTTTGACGCTTCCCCATAATTGAAATTGTATATCGCTGAAAATCAATATCTTTTAATTTTACCGACAACAATTCACTCAAACGTATGCCTGTTGCATAAAAAAGTTCTAAAATTGTTTTGTCCCTAATTCCTTCATAATCTTGCGTAAATGGTATCCTTTCCAAAAGGTTATCCATCTCTTTTTCAGTGGCATACGAAGGCAATGGTTTTGAAAATTTGGGTGAAATAACTCGCTTCATAGGATTATTTTTGGTATAACCTTTCAATAACAAAAATCTATAAAATGCTTTTAAGGTAGAGATTTTTCGGTTGACCGTACGCGCTGCGTCGCCACAAGACAACAAATGCACTATCCACAAACGAACCGTCTCTGAAGATACCTCTTCTAAAGTCTCTCCTGTGGTACTCAAAAACTCCTTAAACTGCTCAATATCAATCGAATAAGCAGTAACCGTATGTTCTGAATATCGCTTTTCAAACCTCAAATATTCAATAAATATTTTTTCTGTATCCATGTTTCAAATCTTCAACAAAAAAAATAAAGAATGCTATCCCCGCAAGAGGATAACATTCTTTTGTGTAATGAAGAGAATTTTCTAAAACTCTTCATTTTGCGCTCGCAATTTTTGTACATATATTGCTTTGAGCTTCCGTTCTCTATTGATGACAGAAGGTTTTGTAAACTTTTGCCGTGTTCTGATTTCTCTCATAATGCCAATTTTTTCAAATTTGCGTTTGAGTTTCTTCAACGCTCTGTCTACACTTTCTCCGTCTTTAACTGGAACAATAATCATTTTTACCTCTTTCTTTTATTTATTAATTTTTAAATATTTAAACGTTTTACAAAGATACACTTTTTTGTCAATAAAAAATTAAAAACGTTTTTTTTAGAGTGGAGAGTGTAGATTTTTTTTTGCATTTTGGGAGAAAAAAGTTCTAAAAAAT
>JAISTU010000060.1 GCA_031272415.1 Bacteroidales bacterium
TTAACGTTGAAGACAGCGAAGATATTATTGAAGATTTGGAGTTTATTTTGGTGGAATTGGAAAAGGATATTAAACTGAAAGGTTTGACAAAATTGCAACATAAACAGTTGGCTGTCTTGTGGTTACGTTTTTTGAAAGAGACGCGGGGAGATAGGACGATAGGGGCGTCAGAATTGTCTCAACATGCTGAACTTCAAAAAGCGGTAAGTATTTGTGAGGTAGGGGGTTACACGGATGCGGAATTATTTCTATACGAGCGTAATTCAGACGCCATTTCAACCGAAAAAACCCTGCAAAACGAAACCCGAAGAGAGGCTTTAGAAGAAGGAAGAATAGAAGGAAGACTAGAAGGGGAAGCAAAAGGAAGAGTAGAAGGCGAAAAGGAAAAAGAAACCTCCATTGTCTTAAAAATGTGGCAAAAGGTGCAATCAGTTGAAGAAATTCATGCTTTGACAGACATCCCGATGACTACAATTGAAGAAATTCTAAAACAACACGGGATAAATACATAGCAATGGAAAATGCGAATTCTCACCGTACCTATCATATTCCCGACTTCGATGATTTCGATTTGTAAACAAAAGAGTATCAACACATTACGATTTGGCGGGGGGCACTGCATTTCAAAAATCCGATCCTTAAAAATATAAAACACTGATAATCAATCAGTTAAATTTTTATCAAAATGACAAGCCCGTCAAAGTCGGGATAATCAATGTTTTATGTTATTTTTTTTCCCTATTTTTAGAACATTTTTATCCCAAAATGCAAAAAATGCAAAATAATCTACAATCATAAATCCAAAATCGTAAATCTTTCTATACACTCCACTCTGAAAAGAACTCTCATATCTCAACTCAAAAAAAAGAGTACAATTCCCTCTGCAAAAAAGGCTTGCAAAGGAAATTGTACAAATAATTTAAAATCAAAATAAATTTAAAATATGAAAAAAAAAACAAATTAAACAAAAATCAAAACATAAAACTGGGTGTTTTCACTTTTGCTTTATCCCTTCTACCTGCAAGGAAATTGATACCTAAAACCACATTTACATTACGCATTTTATCGTAATAAACAGGATTGTTAATATAATCTACTACACAATAGAAAAGAAAATAATCCGACCGTAAATTGAACCCTAAACCCGGATTGAGCCATCCGCTTGTTTTGAATGTATTACCAATCACAAACTCAAACCAACGTCCGCATTGACGTGAATATGAAATACTTCCGCTCGGAACAAACGTTTTACCTCCCATAAATACACCATTGAAAGTGAGATTAAAACGGTCTCTTTCCGTTGCATAAAAATAAGTACTCAAATTGATACGCGTATTGAGCCAACGATTGTAAGATTCTATCGGAAAGGTATCTAATGTTGCCAAATTTCTAACAGAATCATACAAAGCGCTGAAAAAATTATCAAATGATAAAGTGTCATACATACCATTAGGATGAGGCTCAAAAATATCATCATGCCCGACACCTGTAAAATCGAACTCTTTCTGTGGTATATTTGCTTGATACGCATTGCCTTTCCAATGTATATAACCGATGTCGGTCGCCGCAATATCAAACTCAAACCAATTGCAAACCTTGTAACGAAAACCCAAATCAATCCCAAAACCATGACTGATATTTTTCAAAATGTCGGTACTTATTCCCATATCACTCAAACTTGGCATTGTTTTATTAGTGTGAGTATCCAAAAGATAATTAAAAAGTGGCAACAAATCGACCGCACCTGCCATTTTAGCCTCTGCAGCAACCCCGACTGTTAATTTTTCAAAATTATCAGCAGTATAGAAATCCACACTTGCCTGTGTTGTATGCAAATTGTACAAGCCTGCAATATATTTTCCGTTAATACCAAAAGAAATATTTTCGTTAATCTCCCTTTGATAGCCCACTCCAAATTCAGCATAAAGATTGAAATTTAACAAATCATCGCCGACAAATTTCATGGTTTTTCCTTCATAATTAGCGTTCCCTTTGAGTAAAAAGTTGGTCAAATCTTTGTTTACATTAAGACTCCCACCTGCTTTTAGATTGCTGAAAACAGTAAAATAATTAGCGTCTTTAACTCTAAATCCAAAATCAATAATATCCATTGAAAACCAGGCACCTACACCATTGTGTTGGGAGGTCATGTACTTATCCAATGTATTATTGATGTGCCAAATTTGCCCATAATTGACAAAAGAAGTACCTCCTACATTGATTTTTCCAAAGCCGGGCAAAGCACAATGTCCTAAATAAGGGTGTGTCAAAGCCGGATTGTCTTGTATAATCTGCGGAACGGACAAATCTTTTAATAAATAAGTCTCTTGGCCAAAAACGGCTCCACTTATGCTGCCCCAAATTATGCAGCCAACTGTCATTATTTTTAATACTATACTTTTCATAACCTTATTAATTTTCACTGTTTAACTCATCTTTTACTTCATCAATTGTTCCCCAAATTCTGCCTTGTGCTTTGATTGCCATTCTCAACAGTAAATGATTCTCTTTGAACAACTTAACATCACTTTGATTATAAGAAGAATAATCTTGCGAAATAATAATTTTGGCAACATTTTCAAGCATTCTGGCTCTTTCTGCCGTCAATTTGACAATGGATTGATAATCTTTTGTGGTAACTACATGTCCGGCGGCATCAGGTATTGCCGCATTTATATGCAACATTTCTTCCGGTCGTAAAGTATCCAAAACCACAAAATTGCTGTCCGTGAAATAAATTTGTATATTCACATTGGCAGGAATCGCATTGATACCACGGATATAAATCTCACCTTCTTTGGCATAAACATGGTTGGTGTCATCAAAATATTTTGCCACACTTTCCATGTTTAGATTAACAGTATCCGCTCTGTGCCAATCTGCAAGCGTAACCCAACACGGCATTCGCAAATAAGACGTAAATTTGATAGTCGCATTACTTGACGGAGACCCTGAAGGCACTATATCAAAGGTATAGTGAATCTTTGCACCTCTCATAATCAACAAATTAGCCAAATCATTGTTGTCTAACACGGCTCTAAAGAGATGAAAACGTTCCGTGTTGGCAGTAATTACCGTATCCGTCATCGTGTTCGTTAAGGAAATGCGGGTGCCTCCACTGTCTTCAAGATACATGCCCGACAAATCAAACCTGATATTTACATCAGATGGATTATCAACATACACATCTAAATACGCCAAATGAGGCTTCAAACCCGGAATTTTGCGAAAATCGTTCAAAAAATTCAGTGCATAAAAACCTGAATCTCGATACGGAAGCGCAGGCATGCCCGCCGGAATTACTATGGGGTCAATGTCGCCTTTTTCCCACGTAACCTGCGCAATCTGTATCCCTGCAATTGCATCATTCACAAATTCCACATAATAGTCGTCTGCTTTTTTGTTGATAGTCCCTGCAATATCCTCTGCATGAATATCAACATTCGCCAACGGCAAACCATAAGTCGGGTCGAGGTCAAAAGTGATACTCCCCTCCCCTACTGTTTTGTCCTTTTTGCATGATAGCAAGGACATCATCGCTCCTAATAACATGAGCGTCAAAAGTTTACTATACTTATTCATAACTCAATATGCTTTATATTAAAAAAAATTATATTTACAAAATTTACATATTAAAAATTTTATTTTATCATTTTACAAAGTTACATTTTTTTTTAATACAAAATTTATTTTTGTAAAAAAATCTTTTTTTTGGCAAAAATCATGTTTTTTTTCACCTTTTCTTCAACCTCAAAAAAAGCAATATAATACCGAGAAAATAAGGAAAACCTGCATGTTGACACAAACCCGAATTAAAATAATATTTTTTTGCTAAATATTTATTTTTTTTCATTTTTTTCATAAAAAAAAGAAGATTTTTGGCAAAAAAAAACACTTAATGTAGAGTGGAGATTTACGATTTTAGATTTTTTTTTGCATTTTGGGAGAAAAAAGTTCTAAAAAAATGAAAAACACTCTCCATTCCCTGTCCTGCAAGGACAAACCTTTGAGGTTAAATACAATGCAAAAAAAATCCCTTTTTAATTTTTAATTGATAAATTTGTGTATTTTTGTAATTAGGTTAGTTTTTTAATAGATAAAATAATAAGATTGGCGAATTTGTATCATCAACAAAATAAGAACACTATCAACATTATCACAATGGGGTGTCCCAAAAACAGAGTAGATTCGGAGCAGTTGGCGACTCAATTGATTGCCAATGGTTTTGAGGTTGTGCATGAATCTACTGTAAATGAGACTATTACGATGGTTAATACATGCGGATTTATAGCCTCTGCAAAAGAAGAGTCTATAAATGCGGTTTTGAGTTGTGTTAATGCAAAGAAAAAGGGTAAAATTAAAACTTTAATTGTATTTGGCTGTTTATCAGAGCGTTACAAAGAAGATATAAAAAAGGAAATACCGGAGGTGGATGCAGTATTTGGGGTTAATGAAGTGCCTGACATTTTGTCATATCTCCACTCGCAAGTAGATAATGCTTTGTTAGACAAGCGACTCATCAGCACGCCGAAGCATTATGCTTACCTTAAAATTTCGGAAGGTTGTTCGCATCGTTGTTCATTTTGTGCCATTCCTTACATTCGTGGCAAACAAATTTCAAAGCAGATAGATGCAATTATAAAAGAGGCACAATTGCTTGTCAATCAAGGAATTAAAGAAATAATTTTGGTAGCACAAGACCTCACTGATTACGGTAGTGATTTGCCCAATAAACCTAAATTGTCTGCATTATTGGAACAATTGTCGCTTATTGACAATCTTCAATGGTTGCGTTTGCATTATGCGTATCCGAATACTTTTGACATGAAAATATTAGATGTAATAGCCTCAAATTCAAATATTTGCAAATATTTAGATATGCCTATTCAACACATCAATAACGAAATTCTCAAAGCGATGAACAGGAAAATTACGTCCGATGAAATTGTTGCTCTTTTGGATAAAATTAAGCAAAAAATTCCCGATATTGCTTTGCGAACCTCACTAATTGTTGGTTTTCCGAATGAAACACAAAAGCATTTTGAGGAATTGATAGATTTTGTGCAAGCGGGGTGGTTTGACCGTTTGGGTGTTTTCACCTATTCCAAGGAGGAGAATACGCCTGCTTTTTTGTTGCCCGACAATGTATCTCAAAGGCAAAAACAAAAGCGACAAGCACAACTGATGGATGTTCAATATGAGATTTCATTGAAAAAAAATGAGCAAAAAAAATCACAAATATTGAAAGTTTTAATTGATGAACTATCTGATAATCAATACATTGGACGCACAGAATTTGACGCTCCCGAAATTGACAATACTGTTTTGATTGAAACAAATCAAAAATTGAATGTCGGAGAGTTTTATAATGTAAAAATTACAAACACGGAAGCATTTGATTTACAAGGAGTTGTGGTAAAATAAAAGGAAAATTATGGAGAAAAAAGGGAAAATTTTGTTAATAGACAGCGTTTCGCAGGATATGCACAATGCGTTGGAAATGATAGGGTTTGAGTGTATTGAAAAAAAGATTGATTACATGCAATTGATCAGCGAGGCGGCTCTATACAGCGGTTATATAGTTCGCAATCGTTTGCCGATAGATAAAAAATTGCTTTCTGCCTCCACACAACTTAAATTTGTAGCACGCATTGGTGCAGGCATGGAAAAGATTGATACTCAATATGCTACGCAATTAGGTATAGCCTGTATTCACACCGCAGAGGGCAATGCAGATGCGGTGGCGGAGCACGTGATTGCTTCTCTGTTGATGTTGATGCGAAATCTCAAAAAAGCAGATACAGAAGTGCGTCTCGGCGAATGGCTACGGGAAAGCAATAAAGGATTTGAAATTACCGGAAAAACAGTCGGTATCATTGGCTACGGCAATATGGGGAAAAAATTAGCACAAAAATTGAGTGCATTTGGCTGTGAAATTGTGGCTTATGACCGCTACAAACCCCATTTTGGAGATATTTATGCACAAGAAAGCGATTTGAAAACATTGCAACAAAAAGCAGATATTGTAAGTGTACATATTAATTATTTACCTGATAATCATTATTTTATAAATAAAAATTTGTTATCCGGTTTTGCAAAAAATATTTATTTGGTCAATACTTCACGCGGGCAAGTGCTTTCTGTAAAAGATGTAATTGATTGTATTTCAAGCGGTAAAGTAAAAGGTGCGGTTTTAGATGTTTTGGAATATGAAGATGAGCATTTGCAAAATTTGCCAAAAGAAAAGTGGGATGAAAATATGCAAAATTTGGCAAAATCGGATAAAATAATTCTAACACCGCACATTGCAGGACAAACTTTTGAATCTTTTGAAAAACATACTAAAATATTGATAGAGAAGTTATTACAACTTCCATTTATGCAAACTAAAAATTAAAAAGAAAACAGATGAGATATTACATTATTGCGGGTGAGGCATCGGGTGATTTACATGGTAGTAATTTAGCAAAGCATTTATTTTCAATAGATTGTGATGCTCAAATTCGTGCATGGGGCGGTCAATTGCTCAAAAATGTGGGTGCGGAGGTGGTCAAAGATTATAAAGACCTCGCATTCATGGGTTTTATTGATGTGGCAAAGCATTTTAAGACCATTTTTGATAATATACAATTTTGCAAAAATGACATTTTGTCATTTCAGCCGGATGTGGTGATATTGATTGATTATCCGGGGTTTAACCTGCGGATAGCAAAATTTTTGCATGCACAGAAAATACCTGTTTTTTACTACATTTTGCCACAATTGTGGGCTTGGCATAAATCGCGTATAAAAATTATGAAAAAGTGTGTAAATCAACTGTTTGCAATACTGCCTTTTGAAAAGCAATTTTATGCTACTGAACAAATGGATGTGCATTATTTTGGACATCCGCTCCTTGATGTGATTAAGCAATACGCTGTGAATGAGCATTTTATGGATAAAAACAAATTAGATAAACGTCCAATCATTGCCATTTTGCCCGGCAGTCGTAAACAAGAGATTGTGCGAATGTTGCCTATTATGCTCTCTGCAAGTTTGCAATTTCCTGATTATCAATTTGTTATAGCAGGAGTTGAAAACCATAAATCTCTTTATAGTGAAATTTGCAAAAATACCACTATCCCGATTATCTACAATCAAACGTATGATTTGTTGGCAGTTTCGCATGCTGCAATGGTTACTTCCGGCACTGCTACTTTGGAAACCGCTCTTTTCAAAATACCGCAAGTAGTCTGTTACAGAAGCGATTATGTTTCTTACTCCATTGCAAAAAAACTCATCCACGACATTGAGTATATTTCTTTGGTCAATTTGATTACTAAGCAGCCGGTAGTAACGGAACTTATTCAAAATCAATTAACTACAGACAATTTAGTGAAAGAATTACAACTTATTCTGGGGAATACCCAACAGCGTGCACGCATGTTGAAAAATTATGAACTTTTAGAAACTCTACTCGGTAATGGCACGGCTAATCAATCTATTGCAAAAAAAATGATAGAGATAATGAAAAAAGAGTAGGAGAAAGACATGACATATCGAAAAGGAATTGAGAATTAAAAATTGAGAATGTTTTTATCTAATTTTAGAACGTTTTTATTCAAAAATGCAAAAAAAAACTAAAATCGTAAATCTAAAATCTACACTCTACACTCTGAAAAAA
>JAISTU010000118.1 GCA_031272415.1 Bacteroidales bacterium
ATCGAACTGAAAATTTTGTATTCCCAAAAAACAATCCCCGAAGGTTTAGAACAAACTGCACGGTATATGGATTCACTCGGCTGTCAAAAAGGCTATCTAATTGTTTTTGACCGCGATAAAACCAAATCTTGGGACGAGAAAATCTACCAAAAACAAGAAAACGTAGACGGAAAAATGATTGATGTTTTTGGCTGCTGATAGACAATAAAAAAAATGTAGAAACGGCATCCTGCCGTTTTTTTTGAAGTGTAGAGTGTAGTTTTTTTTGCATTTTCGCACCAAAACGTTCTAAAATTAGAAATTTCCCGTCTGAACTGTGCCTCCTTCTGCACTGTCATTGCGGGTTTGCCCTGCAATATCCACTTTTATACAACAGATTGTTCTTATTGCATTGGGGTTACAACAAAAAAAACAACTTCTACCGCAAGTTTTGTTGAGCTAATTTTGCGGTAGAAAGTTGCTAAAATATTCTAAATCAATATGATAAATTTTCTCTCCATTGAGGAAAGAAAAGTTTTACCCTTTATAGAAAGGCATTTTAACGACTACTGCTTTGAGTGCTTTGTCTCTGATTTTTACAAAAACTTCAGTGCCTAATTTGGCAAATTCTGTTTTAATAATGGCAGTTGCTATTGCTTTTCCAAGCGAAGGTCCTTGTGTGCCTGAACAAATGTGTCCAATTTTATTTCCTTGACTATCAACAACTTCGTAATCTTGTCGCGGGATGCCTCCTTTGTCAAGCATTTCCAAACCTACCACTTTTCGGCTCACACCTTCTTGCTTTTGTTTGAGCAGAGCGGCTTTGTTAATGAAATTTTTATGGTCAGCAAATTTAGTAATCCACCCCAGTCCTGCTTCTATGGGCGACGTGGTGTCATTGATTTCGTGTCCATAAAGGCAAAAGCCCATTTCCAAACGCAAAGTATCCCTTGCGCCTAAACCTATTGGCTTGATACCGAACTCTTTACCTGCTTCAAAAACTGCATCCCAAATTTTGAATGCATCCTTGTGAGGGAAATAAATTTCACAACCGCCACTACCTGTATAGCCGGTAGTAGATAAAAGAATATTTTCCACACCTGCAAATGTCAAAAATTTGAAAGTGTAATATTCCATGTCCGTAATGGGAGTGTCGGTCAATTTTTGCATGGCTTTGAGTGCCAAAGGACCTTGCACTGCCAATTGTGAAATCTCGTCGGAGGCATTGTACAATTGAGCACCAAACTTTTCATTTTGTTTGACTAACCAATTCCAATCTTTGTCAATATTTGCCGCATTGACAACCAATAAATATTCATCTTGCGAAATTCTATAGGTAAGAAAATCATCCACAATGCCGCCCGTTTCATTGGGGAAACAGCAATATTGCACTTTCCCGTCCACTAATGCCGCCGTATCGTTAGAAGATACCCATTGAACAAACTCCAATGCTTTTGGTCCGCGTACATAAATTTCGCCCATGTGGGAAACATCAAAAACCCCCACAGCATTGCGTACTGTAAGATGTTCGGCAATCAATCCCTCATACTGAACAGGCATATAAAAACCTGCAAATGGAACCATTTTGGCTCCCAAAGCCTCATGTTTTGGTGTAAAAACCGTCTTTTTTACTATATCTGACATATTATAATTTTATTGTATTATAAAAAAACATTTTGCAAAAATACACTTTTTTTTCGATTAAAAATTAAAAACAAAAAAAAATAAAATATTTTTGTATGCACAATATTTTGATTTTCAATTATTTATAGAATTTTAGTAAAAAGAAATCTAAAAAAAATGAAATTGCAGGCAACGAAATGCACCCATTTTTTATCTTATAAACATGAAATAAATTAATAAACAAATAAAAGATATAAGATAAGATGAAAAACAGACTTTTTTTGACAGCAGTAGCCATAATCGGCTCATTTACAGTACAATCCGTAGTCGCTCAAAACAGCGGTACTTGCGGAGACAACCTTATTTGGACATTGACAGGGAGCGGGACTGCCAAAACGCTCACCATTTCAGGCACAGGTGCAATGACAAACTTTGTACTACTTACTGATATTCCATGGTATAATCAGCGAAACGACATTCAAGCATTAGTGATTGACAATGGAGTGGGCACTATTGGGGATATGGCTTTTTACAGTTGTAGCCATTTGACAAGTACCTTAACCTTACCCAATTCAATCACCTACATTGGCAGCAATGCTTTTTACGACTGTAATGGACTGACAGGAGGTTTGACAATTCCTAATTCGGTTACTTCAATTGGAGGCAATGCTTTTTATAATTGCAGTGGATTGAGTGGCACTTTAACATTGCCGAATGCTATAACAATTATTAACAGTTCAACATTTTATAATTGCAGTGGGTTTACAGGTGCTTTAACTATTCCAAATTCGGTTACATATATTGCAGGATATGCTTTTTTTGGTTGTAGCGGATTTACAGAATTAACCGTTTCTGAAGGACTTAAAACAATAGAAGGACTTGCTTTTGGGCTTTGTAGTGGTATAACAACTATCAATTTTAATGCTATCGCCTGTTCCTCAATGACTGGTACTGTTTTTAACGGTTGTACAAATTTGACAACATTACATATAGGAAATAATGTAAAAAATATTCCTAACAATGCGTTTATTAATTGTCGCAATTTTGTTGGGGCATTAGTTCTTCCAGTTTCAGTAGTATCAGTTGGTAATTCTGCTTTTGAAAATTGTAGCGGATTTACAAGTTTGACGCTTTCAGATTCACTGACAAGAATAGATAGAAAAGCCTTTGCGGGCTGTAAAGGCATGACAGGAGCATTAACTATTCCGCAGGCAGTTATTTCGTTAGGAACGCTTGCATTTGACAGTTGCAGTGGATTTACGACTATCAATTTTAATGCAATCAATAGTTCTACGACCGGCAATAATGCAGCCGGGTGTGTTTTGCATGCCTGTACTAATTTATCTACATTGAACATCGGGGACGCCGTGCTTTCTATTCCTGATTTTATGTTCTATGATTGCAACAAATTTACAGGGCATTTGACATTTCCGGACTCTTTGCACACAATAGGTGCATCTGCGTTTAAAAATTGCAGTGGATATACAGATTTAACTATAACTGAGGCAATTAGGAATATCGGTTCATCTGCTTTTGAAAACTGTACAGGCATAACAACTGTGCAATTTAATGCAAAAAGATGTACCATTATTGGTAATAATTCTATTTTCGGCAATACATTTCGTAATTGTTCTCAATTTGATACTTTGATTTTTGCGGAAAATGTGAGTTATATTCCTGATTATGCTTTTAACGGCTGTGAATTTACATTTGTTAAAAATTTCAACGCCAATGTTGCTAATATCGCTATCACGGATAAAGGATTTAATGGTATGTCGCTTGATATTGCTACATTAGTTGTTCCTCCTTGTGCCTTAGAAGATTATCAAAAGGCAGCCGTTTGGGAAAATTTTGGTACAATTAAAGAGGACTCAACTATGATTTGCAATAAAACAGAAATAAAAAGAATTGAAAATGATGATGTTTTACAAATTTACCCCAACCCCGCATCTTCTGAATTAAAAATTAAAAATGTGCAATTAAAAGAGAGTGAGAATGTGGAGATTGTGGATATTTTAGGACGCATTCAACAAACAAAAATCATCAATCAACAATCCGAAATAATTCTTGATATTTCACATTTAGCAAAAGGAATATATTTTATCAAAATTGGCGGTTGGAGAGGAAAATTTGTAGTCAATTAAAAATTCTAAATTTTCAATTAAAAAAAAACTCTTAATTTTTGATATTTAATTTTTAATTGAAAAATTTGTGTATCTTTGCATTTCGCTTTGAAAGAGGCTCTTCGGCGAAAGATTATTTAGGTAACCTCATAATTATTAACAATTTAAAAAAATGTGTGCTTTTTGCACATAAAAAAAATGACAGAAGAATTAGATAACTATTCCCAAAATGGGGAATTGGAAACTCCACAAACAGTGGAAAATGAGACTCTTAATGAGCCTGTAACAGAAACTATTACGGAAGAAGTTTGCGAAAATAAAACACAAGAACCGCAAGCAATTGAAAATGAACAACAAACTATTGAAGAACCAAAAGTTGAAGAACCAAAAGTTGAAAGTTCAGAAGAAAAAATTGAAGAACAACCATCTGTAAATGAGGAAGTTACAACTCAAACGGAGACAAAAACGGAAGTTCATGTAGCCCCCGTTACAGTGGAACCCACAACCGTTCAAACAACAATTGTTCCTAATACTGACGATTTTGATTGGAACGCTTTAGAAGAGAGAAAACAATCTTATTCAGACACGCAAAGAAAAGAATTGGAAACCATTTACGACCAAACTTTTAATGCGATTGTAGAACAGCAAGTTATCAACGGTACAATTGTTTCGCTCAACGATAGAGAAGTGGTAGTACATATTGGTTTTAAATCGGATGGTATTTTGCCGGCGAGTGAATTGCGTTATTTGCCTGATTTACAAGTAGGTGATACCATTGAGGTTTTTGTTGAGTGTCGCGAAGATGCGATGGGTCAGTTGATACTTTCACACAAAAAAGCCTGTTGGCTCAAGTCGTGGGAGCGTGTTAATGAAGCCTTTGAAGCACAAGAGATTGTGCATGGTAGCGTGAAATCAAAGACCAAAGGTGGTTTAATCGTTGACGTATTTGGAGTGGAAGCATTTTTACCCGGCTCTCAAATTGATGTCAAACCGATTCGGGATTATGATATTTTTGTGGATAAAACCATGGAATTTAAGATTGTTAAAATCAATCAGGAGTTCAAAAATGTGGTTGTTTCCCATAAAGCATTGATTGAGTCCGAATTAGAGGCACAACGCCTGGAAATTATGGCTGGCTTGGAAAAAGGTCAGGTTTTGGAAGGCATTGTCAAAAACATTACCGAATATGGTGCATTTATTGACCTCGGAGGTGTAGATGGTTTGGTGCATATTACAGACCTTTCGTGGGGGCGTGTTGCTCACCCCAAAGAAGTTTTGGAATTAGATCAAAAAATCAATGTAGTTATTTTGGATTTTGATGAAGAAAAGAAACGTATTGCACTGGGTATTAAGCAATTAACTCCACATCCTTGGGATGCTTTAGACCCCTCTTTAACTGTTGGCGATAAAGTTTCAGGGAAAGTGGTCGTAATTGCCGATTATGGCGCATTTATGGAAGTATTGCCGGGCGTAGAGGGGCTTATTCATGTTTCCGAAATGTCATGGTCTCAACATTTGCGTACTGCACGGGATTTTCTCAAAGAAGGGGAAACAATTGAGGCTGTAATTTTGACACTTGATAG
This sequence comes from Bacteroidales bacterium, assembly GCA_031272415.1. Lineage (GTDB taxonomy): Bacteria > Bacteroidota > Bacteroidia > Bacteroidales > WCHB1-69 > JAISTU01. Next base: position 5,309 of record JAISTU010000118.1, read on the forward strand.
AGATGAAAGAAAAATGTCTTTGGGTATCAAGCAGTTAACGCCTGATCCATGGTTGAGCATTATAGAAAGGTATCCTATCAACTCCAAACATACAGGAATTGTAAGAAATTTTACCGCTTTTGGAATTTTTATAGAAATAGAAGAAGGAGTAGATGGTTTGATACACGTTTCCGATTTGACTTGGAAAAGAGTAAAACATCCTGCTGAATTTACCAAAATTGGTGAAAAAATTGATGTAGTTGTGTTGGGAGTAGATAGTGAAAATCGCCGTTTGAGCGTTGGTCATAAACAATTGGAAGAAAATCCATGGGATCTTTATGCAAGCGTTTATTACGAAGGCAGTATTCACAAAGGTACCGTTTTAAATTCTTACAATGAGAAAGGAACTCATATTTCGTTGCAAGGCATTGACGGTTTTTGTTTTAGTAGAGGTTTGCAAAGAGAAGACGGAACTTTTATCCGTCCGGGCGAAACGGCTGACTTTAAAGTGATAGAATTTTCAAAAGAATTTAGAAAAATTTTATTGTCTCACTCCCGCATTTGGCAAGACGAACGCGACGCAGAACGTGATGCTAAATCAGACGACGAAAGAGCAAAGGAAAGAACAGCAGCACGTGCTGCCTCTAAATTGTCCGAAAGTTTGGAAAAATCTACATTCGGCGATTTGGACGCCCTTAGCAATTTGAAAGCAGACCTTGAATTAGCCGAAGGTAAAAAGAAACAAAAAGCCAAAAAAACAAAAGAAAAACCAAAAGAAGAAACGGTTGAAAATGAAAAACAAACTGTTGAAAATGAGGTAGTTACAGAAGAAATTGCAACAACTCCAATCGTTGAAAATACCAACGAAGAAGAAGTGGCAACAGAAACAAAAACTACCAAATCAACAACAAAATCAACCGCCAAAAAAACAACTAAAAAAACTGCCAAAAAATCAGAAACAACTGAAGAAGAGGCAGCACCTGTGTCCGTAACAGAGGAAACTCCTGTTACAGAGGACATTACAACTCCTGCAGAAACGGAAAATTCGGTAACAGTAGAAGACCCTTCTACCGAGCCGGAAGTAGTCCACAAAAAGCTCGGAAGACCAAAAAAATCAACTGCTAAAAAAGCAGAAGAGGAAACTCCTTCCGACTTATTTGGAACACCCGAAAAAGCAGAAGAATAAAAAGTGAAAAATTATTTGTTTTCATATTGTAAAAAAAGGAGGCTTATTGCCTCCTTTTTTTACAATATTTTTTTGGCTTTTTATGTGCAGGTTTTAGCAGAGACGTTGCACGCAACGTCTCTACCTGCCTCCTTGTCTGAACTTTGATTTTGAATGATATGATTACTATGATTTCACACAATCACATCAATCATACGAAAATCACAGTTCAGACTACACAAGTAAAGACGTTGCACGCAACGTCTCTACACTCTGGAATAAAATCAAAGTTCAGACAAAAAAAACTTAAAAAAAAATTTTCTCATTGATTATCAATAAAATAGCACTTTTTGAACGGAGAATGGCAAAAAAATAAAAGACGCTTTTTGCAAGTTTTTATAAATTGAAAATGGAGTTGTGAAATTTTTGTAATGTAATGATTATAAATGAGTTATATAAAAATATATCTTAAAAA
>JAISTU010000149.1 GCA_031272415.1 Bacteroidales bacterium
ATTGACAAAAAAGTGTATCTTTGCAAAATCTTATTAAATTTTTAATTTTTTTTGTAAGATATTGTTTATCAAAAAGTTAAATAAGTACTCAATGAAAGGATATTTAGAAAAAAGGATAAAAAAAGTAGCAATTTTAGTGCTTTTGGTGGGCTTAATTTTGTGTGAGGCTTGTAAAAATGATTTTTCTGTGAATGCAGATTATGAGGATTTTCCAATTATTTATGGTCTGTTGGATGCCGCTGACAGCATTCATTATGTAAAAGTATTTAAGTCGTTTTTAGTCCCTTACGATGCCAACCAAGCAACAAAAGATTTGCATTTGTACAGTTATATAGATTCTGTGGAAACTTATTTGGAAGAATATGACGCTAATAATCAGTATATCAGGAGAATAGATTTAGATACAACAACGGCTGTCCCCAAAGATTCGGGTTTATTTTCATATCCTTTACAAATTGTATATCAAACAAATGCGACAATCAAAACAGATTATAAATACAAATTATGCGTTTTTAATCCTTACACCCGAAAAATAGCGGAATCTACTACTAATATGGGATTGACGGAGGCAGCACGTTTGTCAAAACCATTAGGAAATGAGGTTTCGATTACCGACCGCACGTTTTCCATAGAATTTTACACAGGCAAACGAAATTACGGCTGCTATGCGGTTTTGTATTTTTATTACAGTGAGCAATATAAAGACAATACAGTGCAATCTATGTCGCCGGTGAGAATATCTTTGGGCGAATATACAGACCCCAATCAAACCGCCGCTCAAAAAGTGGCTATCAATTCGGACGGCAAATATTTCTTTGAAATGTTGGCAAAAAATATCAAAGATGACAACAATGTAAAGGCAAGAAGAGTGGATTCTTTAGAGATAGCACTCTATTCTGTGGGGGCTGATTTTATGTACTATCGATTAGCCAACACGCCCACCTCAAGCATCAATCAGCAAAGAATGGAATATACAAATTTTAAAGCGAAAAATATTGATACAGAAGAGAATAAGTTCGTTTTGGGAGTTATTTCTTCACGTGCTTCTTCGAGCGTGAAATACAGCAATTTGCACTACAACGGCAGTCGTGATTCGCTTTTTAATGGTCGTTTTACCAAACATCTAAAATTTACCAATGTCTTTTAATATAGCCGAATTTACCAAAGTTTTAAGAGAAAAAGTAAAAACTCATTACCGTTTTGTGGTGATGAACGATGATACTTTTAAAGAGCGTATTGCTTTCAAATTCACTCCATTAACGATATATGTAATTGTTACTATCAGCATTTTGATTTTAATATTTTGCACCATTGCTTTGGTCGCCTTTACACCTTTGCGGGAATATATCCCCGGCTATGGCAGCATTAGGGATAATCAGCAAATCAGGGTGTTATCGAAGGAGGTGGATTCTTTGCAACAATCTTTGGAGGCGATTGCGGTCTATCAAGACAATTTAAAAACATTGCTTTTGGGAAAAACATTTGCCGATGACACCGCGAAAATGCCTGATATTCAAGAAGATACAGTTAATGCTAAATTTATTCATACAAAATATGACAGTTTATTGTTGAGTATCAATGCCAATAAATCATTGGAAAGTATTCAGTTGCCCAATGTTGCCAAAAAATCGGCAGCAAGGCGAACTTATTTTGTATTTTTTACGCCTGTTGAGGGTGAACTGGTGAGGCTTTATCAAAATGACCACCGAAGCATTGATATTGCGTGTAAATCGCATTCGCCTGTATATGCAACTCAATCAGGCGTAATAAGTTGTGTATCAAACGATAATACTAACAATACCGTTTTGTTGGTTTTACAGCATCCGGACAACATTTTGTCTATTTATCGATTTTCGGGGATGCCGTCCGTTAGCACGGGACAATTGGTAAAAGTGGGGCAAAATATAGCCTTTGCGGATACCAATCAATTTGTAAATTTTGAATTATGGATTAACGGAAATGTAGTTAATCCGCTTGATTATATATCATTTGAATAATATATGGAGAAAAGTATGGGAAAAGAAGAAGATTTTTTGAACATTATTTATGAGGATAATCATCTGATAGCCATTAACAAACGCTGTGGAGATATTGTGCAGGGAGATAAAACAGGAGATGAGCCACTGCCCGACAAAATTAAAGAATATATTCGTGTCAATTATAACAAAACAGGCAATGTGTTTTGCGGAGTAATACATCGCATAGACAGACCTGTTTCTGGGGCTGTTGTTTTTGCAAAAACATCAAAAGCATTAGTGAGAATGAACCAACTTGTGCATGACAGACAAATTGAAAAGCGATATTGGGCTGTGGTAAAACAAAAGCCTCCCAAAAATGCCGATACACTTGTTCATTATTTGTTTAGAGACGAAAAAAAGAACAAAAGTTTCGCTTCTCTAACGCCAAAAGATGGTTACTTAAAAGCAGAATTGGAATACAAAGTGATTGCCTCCTCAAAATCGTTTCATTTATTGGAAATCAATCTAATAACAGGGCGACATCATCAAATTCGTTCTCAATTGGCAGCCATAGGCTCTCCTATCAGAGGCGATTTAAAATATGGTTTTCAACGCTCGAATGTAGATGGCACTGTTAGTTTGCATTCAAGAAGTTTGGCTTTTATACATCCTGTTAGTTTGCAGACAATCAATATAATAGCCCAGCCGCCAAAAGATACTATATGGGATGCTATGTTGGCAGAGATTGAAAAAACAGACAAAAAGGGCTGATTTTAATTGAGAAAAAATCGTTTTTTTGCATTTTGGGATAAAAACGTTCTAAAAATAGGGAAAAATAATATACAAAATATTGATAATCAACATTGTAGCGACATAACGCATTACGTCTCTACAATATGGATAATTTTCTATTCCTTATTGTTTTAGAATTTTGGTAACATTTTCAACAGATAATTGGACAATTTTTGCAATTTGCTCTATTGAAATACCATTTTGGTACGCATTTATGATAAATTCTGTTTCTTTTTGCTTTTCACCTTCTGCTCTTCCCTCTACTCTTCCTTGTGCTCTGCCTTCTTCTAATGCCTCTCTTAGGGTTTCGTTTTGAAGGGTTTTTTCGGTTGAAATGGCGTCAGAATTACGCTCGTATAGAAACAATTCCGCATCCGTGTAACCCCCTACCTCACAAATACTTACTGCTTTTTGAAGTTCGGCATGTTGAGACAATTCAGAAGCCTCAATAGTCCTGTCCCCTTTTGTCTCTTTCAAAAAGCGTAACCACAAGACAGCCAACTGTTTATGTTGCAATTTCGTCAAACCTTTCAGTTTAATATCCTTTTCCAATTCCACCAAAATAAACTCCAAATCTTCAATAATATCTTCGCTGTCTTCGACGTTAA